>WQWL01000237.1 GCA_009785345.1 Oscillospiraceae bacterium | reverse complement strand
GGCACCCTCTTTTCTAAAGAGGGCAAGGGTTGGATGTATCGTTCCTTGCCTTCTTTAGCAAAGAAGGTGGTCCCGCGGACCGGATGATTTGAGCCTTTATGCTACGGATAACCTTAAGTTGCTTGCATTGGACGATCGCCCCTACAAGATATATTGCCACTTTTACAATTATTTTGAATTAATTCTTTTCCATAGTCCGTCTGCGCGTTCGTGGCATTTTGCTAATATCGCTTCTTCGTCAATGCCGACTAGCTGGCGATCTTTCATTTTTATTACACCATTGATTATGGTAGTTATAATACTGCGACCACTCATACCGAATAGTAAATGACCATCGCAGTTATCAACTGTCATTGGCGTCAGTGGGATGTAGTCACTTACAACAATATCTGCGGCGGCTCCTGGTTCAAGGACTCCGATTTTTGTGTTGAACAATCGACCGAGAATCTTTGAATTATTCTCAAATAGCATTTTTGGAACTTCGCTCCAAGCTGCGCCCGGATCTGCAAGTTCGTGTTTATGAATTACATTTGCGACCTTTTCAGATTCAAACATATCATTTGTATATCCGTCAGTGCCAAGTCCGAGTAATATATCACACTTCATCATTTCCATGCAAGGTGGAATGCCTACTGCATTGCCCATATTTGATTCGGGGTTGTGGACGACCATTGTATCTGTTTGCTTAATAATATCCATTTCTTCATCATTGACATGAATACAGTGTCCGGTAATTGTGTGTTTACCCAGAATACCGATGTCGTTTAGTCGATTTATTACACGCTTTCCATATTTTGAAAGACTGTCTTCAACATCTGCCATGCCTTCAGCCACATGAATATGGAAACCGATATCCTCAGGTGTGTTTTCTTTGCAAAGCTCAATAGTGTTGTCCGATAGTGTAAATGATGCATGCATACCCATCATGCCCTTAATCATGTCGGTACCATCTGCCATTGCGTATTTTATGAACTCGGTATTTTCGGCAACGGCTTCACGCATTTTCGCTTCTCCATTTCTGTCAGACACCTCATAACAAAGACCTGTACGTACCCCAAGTTCTTTTGCGGATTCGGATATAGCAAACAGGCTACCACGGATGTCACCGTAACTTGCATGATGGTCAAGGACAGTAGTGCAACCATTTTTGATACAGTCAAGGTAGGTTGCCATAGCACTCCATTTTGTATCCTCAATTAGCAAATGTCGGTCAATATTCCACCAAAGTCCGTCAAGGATTTCGAGAAAGTTTTTTGGAGCATAATCATTTATTGAAATGCCACGCGCAAATGCGCTGTATATGTGATTGTGGGCGTTAATCATGCCGGGCATTATTACTCCACCGCGTGCATCGACGAACTCAGCATCAGGGTATTTCGCTCGCAACTCCGAAGTTACACCGACTTCTTTGATTAGGCGCCCGTCTGCAACAACTGCTCCATTTTCTATTAGTTGATTATTTGAGCCTCTTGTAATAAGTCGTCCGTTACCTATTAGTAGCATGGTTTCATCCTTTCAGTCATGGCTATACTCATTTTGTGATTGGTGAGTTTGTTGTCAACGGTGTATTTTTCGGCAATTATAACTAAACACCATTCATATCCAAAAAGTCACGCAACAGATTCATACACACAGTTTTTCTGAATTCTACGCTTACTCGTCCGGGTCTTGGGATTATTGCCTCGTTGTATGCGGAAATATATGTGTCTTTGAATTCCTTGGCTTCTTCAATGGATTTGCCGATTAGCATTTTGTCTATTTCAGGTTGTCGAATTATTGTGTCTTTCACTGCGCCGAATGCTACTGCCAGATTTTTAATGGTTTTATTATCAGAATCAACATCAAGGATTCCGGCAAATGATGTCCTTGCGATTGCAAGGGCATTTCTTGCGCCAACTTTTGTATAGTAGTAGTTATAAATACCATGTTTTGGCATTAGTATTTCGACAATCAACTCACCAGGTGCAAGTGCTGTTTTGCCTCCGCCCAGATAGAAATCTTTGATTGGTAAAACTCGCTCTCCACTTGCAGATACGAGCCGAAGTTTTGAATCTGTGACCATGAATATAAGTGCCGAATCTGCTTTTGCCGAACCGTTTGCAATATTTCCACCAAGGGTTCCTGCATTACGAATCGCAGGTGCAGCAACTTGGCTACATGTTTCCTTCAAAATTGTCGGAGTATGTGGAGAGGCAATAGTATCTGAAAAAGTGCAAGTTGCACCAAAGCGAATATATTCGTCATCTGATGTTATTTGATGTAGCTCAGGTATATTATTAATGAATAGGTACCGTGACTGTTCACAAGTTCCTGATACCATTATATCAGTACCGCCCGAGTAGGGGATAAGGTCGCCATCCTTGAGTAGCTCAAGGGCATCTACAAGTGACGTAGGTGCAAACATAGCGTTATTTTCTACAATATTACTTACCATAATTTGCTCCCTTCCTTTGCCGCAATGTCAATTGCTTTAACAATTGCATTATATCCTGTACAACGACACAAGTTTCCTGATATACCTATGCGGATATCTTCTTCGGTTGGTTGAGGATTTTCTGAAAGCAGAGCTTCCGATGCCATCATCATGCCGGGAATACAAAAGCCACATTGCACCGCTGAAACAGAG
>WQWL01000236.1 GCA_009785345.1 Oscillospiraceae bacterium | reverse complement strand
TTTCTTCTTTCATAATGGAATGAATCAGATTTTCAGGAAGATTATCCTCCTCAGCGAGCCTGCGCATTTTTATAGACTGTTCGTGTGATGGGGTTCTATCTTCGGCAATGATTTCTTCCAATAGCTCCTGTTGCTGTTCCTTTGACAAATAGGAGAGTTCTACAGCGGGACGTAAAGCAATTTGCTGGTTTTCTTTATCACGAATGACAGAGTTATCTACCATATCAAGCAATTGTGGAATAAGTTCTGTAAGGCGTATATATCGTTGGATTTGTGAGTTACTGTCGGGTGATTGTTCAGATAATAATGCTCTTGATGTCTTACCATCGAACTTCTGCCCCAGTGGGGCAGAAGTTAAATCTGCTCTCTCGCCCTGTTGCCTTTTCATAGCTTCTAGCTTCATTCTATATGCAAATGCTTTCTCTGATGGTAATATTCGCTCACGCTGTAAGTTGCTGTCTATCATAATCAAAACAGCTTCATCATCAGTTAAATTACGCACAATACATGGCATTGTTGCACATTCAGCAAGTGAGCTTGCAGTCATACGTCGGTGTCCCGATACCATTTCATATCCACCACCGTCTTTTGGTCGGACAAGACCGGGATTAAGTATTCCATAATCGCGGACACTTTGTGCCATCTCGTACATTTCATCATTCACAGTCACCTTGAATGGGTGATTCGGAAAGTCGCTAATTTCTGATAATGGAATCTCCATTACTTTTTCAAGATTTGCATCTCCATAATCCTGCATTGTATTAAATACATTAGCGACAAGGTTCGACCTCTTTGGCAACTCGAATATTTGCCCCGATTTGTCTGCCATTACGTTCTACCTCCTTTGCAAGCTGTTCATATGCATATGCAGCATTACTATTTTTGTCATATTCAAAAATGCTCTTGCCTGCTGCACTCGCTTCTTTTACTTTTGTCGAGTATGGAATAGGGTGTGGAAAAATACGGACACTACCGCCATATGCTTCTTGGATAATTGCTACTGTATTTTTTGCTAAGTTAGTTCGCATATTTGCAAGCGTTATTAGCACGCCTTCTATTTTCAAGCTTGGGTTTATATGTTCCTGTACTTGCCCTATAGTATCGAATAGCTGAGTCATTCCGACTACAGACAGATATTCGGGTTGTACCGGGATTATCACACTATCTGATGCCGCAAGTGCATTGACTGTCATCAAGCCGAGTGTGGGAGGGCAATCGAGTACAATTACATCATAGTCGTAATAAACATTGGCGATATATTTATGTAATTGAAATTCACGACTTATGCTGCTCATCAAACGCATTTCTAGTGATGATAACTCTATGCTCGACGGTATGAGGTCAACACCCTCTGAATGATGCAAAATCCCTTCCTTTGGCTCAATCGTCCTATTGCCTATGGTTTTAGATAACAGTGTTGCTATGGTGACTGGTAGTTCATCAGGCATTTTCCAACCTAAAGAAACAGTTTGCGATGCTTGACTATCCAAATCAATTATGAGGACTTTCTTCCCCATTCGTGCAAGTCCGATACCTAAGTTTGTGCTCGTTGCTGATTTTCCAGTCCCGCCTTTTTGATTTACAATAGAATAAATTTTGCATGTTGCGCTACGACTGTCATTCATAATTTAATTTACCTCTCTTTTCATGTAATTGATGACGCATACTAAAATGTCCTTTCCTTCTTTCGATTCTGTTATGCTTAATTGCATCGCAACGAATGTCCAAAAAACGACAATACTTTTCACCACAGCCAGTAATGCAGTGCTTGCGTTTTTTCTTATAGTGCAAACAGCATTCACAATCTAAATCCTCTATGTGATACTCGAAACGGTCATGGATGCGTGTGTGTTGGGTCATTAAGATAATCTCCTTTCAATTTTTTGCAACAAAAAAAGCCGCCTACTCTTAAAGAAAAGTAAGCGGCTGTCAATAGTCAAATATTAACTTATACTTAGCTTGTTTCTGTAATTAGGGATGTTTCGTGATGCTCTAGCCAATCCTCAATAATTGCTACAGACAAAAATGGTACAAGTTCGTCTGTAGCACTCATTTGTGAATATATGATTGGTATACCAAACTCGACTGCATTTGCGAGCAATGCAACAAAATAGAGTATTCCATAATGCTGCTCGTTTGAATATAGGACTTCAAGGTGCTCAGTTATTGAATCCATGTTGTAAAATTCTGTCCACAGAACATTATACAACATATAAGTAAAACTTCCACTCAGCAACTGTGCTGTTTCATAAGTAGAGGCATTACAAATATTCATTGGGATTTGATTGTATTGCTTTTCATCAATTATGTGTTGAACATATTCAGTAGTATTCATTTTTTCTTCCTCCAGATAATATTTTATTTATGGGGGTCAAAATAGGGGTCAAACCACTCCAATGCGTGTTTTTCTCAATTTTACACCGAATTGAAAAAAGCTCGCAAACCATTACAGTTGCGAGCTTTCACGTTGGAGCTGCCGACGGGAATTGAACCCGTGAACCTCCTCATTACCAATGAGGTGCTCTACCGACTGAGCTACGGCAGCATAGCTTTATTTATTAGCTAAAAAGTTGACCCCCATTTTGACCCCCACGGGGATGAACTCAGATAATATCAGATGAAATTGGTTG
>WQWL01000235.1 GCA_009785345.1 Oscillospiraceae bacterium | reverse complement strand
TTTGAAACTTTTGTTATCGGCGAAATAATAAAATCATGGACGAACAGAGCAGGCGTAACGCCAAATATGAACTTCTTCTTTTTCCGTGACAAAGATGGCAATGAAATCGACTTGCTTATTAAGAGAGGAGATACCCTTTATCCTATTGAAATGAAGAAACACATCAGTTGCGACAAGGGTGATATAAATGCGTTTAAGCAGCTTGATAAAATACCCGACATGAAGCGTGGCGAAGGTTGCGTTGTGTGCATGGCGGATGATATCTTCCCGATAACATCTACCGATAAAGCTGTAGGTGTGCGGTATCTATAAAGCACCTCTTGATAAGCCCTGATTAATTTTCATCTCCTCAATTCAAGATGCCTTATTTGTAATTTGAAAAAACAGTATTGACAAGTTCCATAGACGCGGCTCATAAACGCTCAAAACAAAAATTGCCATTCAAGTGATGAACACAGAATGGTGATTTTTTATGTCAAAAGACTTTACATGGATTTAGCAAAAGTTTTACCTGTTCATGATTTCGATTTTACATACATCTGGTTATATTAAAGTAAATTCTTTGAGGAGTGATTTCATGGTTAAAGTAAAAGGATATTGGAAAGTTCAGGTTGCGTGCTTGATTGTTTTTGCGATTACTATTGCTGTGCTTTGGATTGGAATAGATGGTAGCTCAAACCAAGAAACATCCCTGATTTCCAGTTATGCAACCACTTGTATATTCAATATATTCATCGAAGATGATGCCACAAAAAGGCTAGTCGAGGTTATCAGATATGTTTCTTAGCACAAAATTGCTCAAAATTGTTTTTTTTGTTGTTAC
Organism: Oscillospiraceae bacterium; assembly: GCA_009785345.1. Classification (GTDB taxonomy): domain Bacteria; phylum Bacillota; class Clostridia; order Oscillospirales; family Oscillospiraceae; genus WRMH01. Next base: position 1,888 of record WQWL01000235.1, on the reverse strand, counting down.
GGCCTTGGCTATGATCGCTATGATTTGGTTCGGAGCAAACACTGATGTTGGTATTGGACGCAACCCTTTGCCCGGTTCTGAGTTTCCACGCGGACGTGTTATTGAACGCATGGAACATCAAGGTCAACAAATTTTGATGGTTGAAATTTTGTCTGGAGCACATCGAGGCGTGGTTGCCGAGGTGCGCAATATTATTTTTATTGATGCGGTGGTTAATCCACAGATAGGGCAAACCATCATAATCCACTTTGATTATCTCGGCGAAGGCAATTATTCTGCCCATGTACACAGCTATGTGCGCGATACCGCAATCTACATAATTGCTGCACTATTCTTGATATTGATAGCGGTTGTTGGTGGGAAGAAAGGGATTAGCTCCGCTTATGGGCTGGTCTTTACTTTTGTTACGCTATTATTTTTACTGATACCCGCAATAATGAGGGGTGGCTCGCCCGCACTTTTGACAATATTGGTTTCACTATTGATCACATCGGTTTCGCTAATAGCCATTATGGGCTTCGAGAAAAAAACATGGGTGAGCATAGTCGGAACATCTATCGGTATTGCTTTTTACTGCTTATTCTATGTAGTCATTTCCGGCGCACTGAATGTCAGCGGAGCGAACATACCCGAAATGAATCAATTAGCGGGGCTGGGCTTTACTGATACAGTAAACCTTACACAGCTGCTGTTCTGCGGAATTTTAATCGCATCGCTGGGAGCAATAACGGATACAACAGTTTCAGTGGCATCAGCCACGGCAGAGCTTGGCAGTACAGGGGCAAATCTTGGATTCAGAGAGCTACTAAAATCAAGTATGGGAGTGGCGAGGGATTGTGTTGGCACATCTGCAAATACGTTGATATTAGCCTTTACAGGAACATTTTTTGTCACCCTCATCATGTTTGGCTTGTTCGAGCTCAACTACATCATGCTCATTAATCGAATAGACATAGCCATCGAAGTTTTACGCGCTATATCAGCTTCTGTCGGGATGATTTTATGCGCACCTGCCACAGCGATACTGTGTTCGTATGCGTATCGTTCAAAAAAGGCTTGATCTGCAAATTAAGTTTGCGGTTTATATAAAATAAAAAATATCCTTAATGGAGGAAAAAGAAAGCATGTTAAAAAAAATCAGAAACCACCGTGTTTCAAAGAGTGCAGTAGCCCTGCTACTTGTAGCTGTTATGGCATTTGGAATCGTGCCATCGGCATTTTATGCTGTATTTGCAGCAGGGGAAGCTGTGCCGGCATCTAATGAGCTGGCCTCACTATCACCATCCGACAGACGAGCGACAGGGCCATATCAGCTTCAAGTTGACTTATCAACAGCTCACTACAGAAGCCTAAGCATGACACCGGGCGCATTTGTAACTGAGATGCGTTGGACATGGCACTCTCGCTCTGAAACAGGAGCAATCCGTATTTATGAAGCAGGCTCAACAACCTCCATAGACTTGGGCGGTGCGCGAGTACAATCACGTCCGCTCGGTTACGGTGTTGACTCGACAATAGGTGGCGGAACTGGGCAAGCGGCAGCAGGCGGTGGACTTGATGCGGGCGCCCAAACTCGTGCTGCGGCTCCGGTTGGTGCTGATGGTATTGTTTCCTATCCGTGGTTCTCCTATGAAGAAGGCACAGCCAACGATTATTGGGTGCATCAAATTATTGTGTTCGGATTAACGGCAGATACCGCATACGAATACATCATATCCGGCAACGTTGACGGCACGGAATTTGTGTCTGTTCGCAAGCCTTTCCACACAGGGCCGGACAGAAACACAGGCTTTACTTTCACTGTAGGCGGCGACCCGCAAATTGGTATCGGTGACTTTACGCCCGGAAGAGAGACGGTTAATAACAACATCCCCAATCCCGGCATAGG
>WQWL01000234.1 GCA_009785345.1 Oscillospiraceae bacterium | reverse complement strand
ATAACATCCGCCTCCATCAAGCAATATGTCCCGAATTTTTCGCTAGAACGGGTCTCACCGCCCTACATACGCGAAAAATCCGCGACATACCGCTTGATTACGGCTAACATGTGACTAGTAACAGTGTTCAGTATCAGTTGTGCTTGCTTGCGTTCTTTATTAGACTTACTGCAGGAATCGTGCTATTATTGATTCATGATAAAGTTTGTGATTTTCATTTATAAGGAGTATCGAAATGATAACATTTACCGACAATATTTTTCGCCTTTCGACTAACAACACAAGTTACTGGTTTAGAGTCACAAAATTTGGGCATTTGGAACATATTTATTATGGCGAACATTTGCCCGAAGACCAGTCAATAGAGCCACTTATTCATAAACGTACATCAGAGCTTGGTAATTGTGTAAACTACGATACCAGTGATGATTTATACTGCCTTGATCACCTATGTCTTGAGTGGTCGGGCATCGGCAAGGGTGACTATCGAAGCACGCCTACAGAAATAAAAATGCCCGATGGAACATTTACTGCAGATTTTGTTTATAAAAGTCACACTATAGTAGATGGAAATGTTGAAATTGAAACACTTCCGTCGTCATATGGTGATAAAGGCGATTGTAAAACCCTCGAGATAACAATGTTGGACGAAAGCAACGATGTCACAATGAAATTATACTACTCAGTTTATGCAAAAACTAACGTCATAACACGCCGTGCTGTTATAAGTAATGCAAATGAAAAGCCACTTACAATTAGAAAAATTATGAGCATGTCAGTTGATATTCCAAATGACGGATACCGCCTAATTACATTTGATGGTGGATGGATAAAAGAAACAAATAAAAATGACCGCAAACTCACATATGGAATTCAGACAAATTCATCGACAACGGGTGCTAGTAGTAACATACATAATCCCGGATTCATAGTAGCGTCAAAAGCTGCGACAGAATCACAAGGTGGTGTTTACGGATTCAATCTTGTATATAGCGGAAATCATTACAGCACAATCGAGCTATCTAACCGCGATTTTGTGCGAATTCAAAGTGGAATAAATCCATATTGCTTTGAGTGGGAACTGAATACGAATGAAAAGTTTGAAACCCCTGAAGCGGTCATGAGTTTTTCAGCAACAGGATTCAACACGTTGTCGCATAACTTCCACGACTTTATTAACAATCACATTGTGAGAAGTGACTGGAAGAATAAAGAACGTCCGGTGCTAATTAACAACTGGGAAGCATATTTCTTTGATTTTAATCGCGATAAACTTCTGAATTTGGCACAGCGTGCAAATAAACTTGGTGTTGAACTGTTTGTGCTTGATGATGGATGGTTTGGAAATCGTAATGACGATAAAGCCGGACTTGGAGATTATAATGTCAATAAGAAAAAACTACCAAAAGGCATTGCAGAATTTTCTGATAGCATACATAAATTAGGAATGAAATTCGGACTTTGGTTTGAGCCGGAAATGGTGAATGAAGATAGTGACCTTTACCGTGCTCATCCCGAGTATGCACTCAAAACGCCGGGCAAAAAAGCTGCACTGGGGCGCAATCAGCGCGTTCTTGATTTGTGCAATCCGGCAGTGCGTGATTATATTGTTGACAATGTATCAAGTATATTGGACACAGCAAATGTTGACTATGTGAAGTGGGACTATAACCGTCATATAAGCGATGCATGCTCACCATTTGTCGAAAACCAAGGCAGGTTTTTCCATGAATACATCAAAGGGCTTTATGATGTGCTCGACAGAATTTTCACGCCTCGTCCGCACATACTACTGGAAAGTTGCAGTAGCGGTGGCAATCGTTTTGACTTAGGCATGCTTTGCTACTCTCCACAGATATGGACATCTGATAATACTGACCCGATAGAGCGATTGAGAATACAAAGTGGAACATCCTATCTATATCCACTATCAGCAATGGGTGCTCATGTTTCAGAAGCACCCCATGTGCAAACGCTACGAGACACGCCGATAACTACACGCTTTAATGTTGCGACCTTCGGAAACCTAGGCTATGAACTTGACTTGAAACATCTGTCTGCTGTGGAGTTAAAGGAAGTAGAAGATCAAATAAAATTCTATAAGAAATATCGCAATGTATTTCAATATGGAAAGTTTTGGCGTGATGAGGAATTTAAGGACAATAAGGTCGTATGGCATGTTGTTGACGAAGATTCAAATGTAGGCATAAGCGGACTTTTCCAAACTCTTACAACTACAAGTGAGGGATTCGACAGACTTCGATTTATGGGACTCAAGCCAAATAAGAGGTACAGTGTAAAGACAAAGAAACAACGAGTTTTCATTGAGCGGTTCGGTGGCTTAGTGAAGCATTTATTGCCGGTAGCACTAAATCCGGATGGTCTTATAATGCGTACGGCAAACAAGCATTACAGTATGAATGACTGTGTAGAATCATATACCGGATATGGGAAGTCACTTATGAGCGGAGTTTTACTAAACAATCAATATCAAGGTATGGGATATAATGAAAATACACGTATTCTTTGTGATTATGGCTCGAATTTATATATAGTAGAAGCAATCAATAGTGCAGATAAAGATTCTTAGTAAGGAAAAGAATATGGATAATAATTTTACTCGTAATAGATTCTGCTTCGGATTAGGCACAGTTGGCAGGGACATGTTCTATGCCCTCGTCAGCATGTATATTATGGTATTCATCACGGTAGCATTGGGT
>WQWL01000233.1 GCA_009785345.1 Oscillospiraceae bacterium | reverse complement strand
AACTAAAGCGAACTGCATATTTTTTATCATAGTAACGATCGCTCCTTTTATTTTACTTAGGCTTCAACTTCCACAACTCTGTAATACTTTCTATTCTTCTATTCATTATACAGGCGCTAACTTGCAAATACAACCAAATACTAACACAGTTGATGGCGCGAAAAACACTCATGTGTTATACTTGGTTCAAATAAAACATTCAAACATTAGCAGAAAACGAGAGGGAACTTTAGTGATTCAAGAAATAAATCATATTACTTTCGTAGTTGCAGATTTGGAACGAACAAAAGTTTTTTTTGAGCATATATTTGAACTGCATACTGGAACATTGTCGCAACGATTGGATTGCTACTCTCAAGAAGGAGTTTTCTAATATGAATACTGGTATCAACAGCACATTTGGTGTGCAATGCCAATTGCTAGAGGAGATAGCAAGAAAAAATACGGAGGTATTTCATGTTATTGAAACTTTATCGAGATTTAATTTGAATAACGCTTACGTATGTGCCGGATGTATTTTCCAAACAGTATGGAATTACCACTCAGGCTTTGATGTAAATCATGGCATCAATGATATAGATATAATTTACTTCGACGGTTCAGATCTATCATCTGAAGCTGAAAGTAAAACAATTGATATGATAAGCAAGTTTTACAGCGGAATTAGCTACAAGCTTGATATTAATAATGAAGCCCGCGTTCATTTATGGTATGAAAAAGAATTCGGCTTTAAGATACCACCTTACTCAAGCTCAGAACATGCAATCAACACGTGGATGTCTACATCTGCTATTGGAGTAACTTATAATAAAAATAAGTTGCAAGTATATGCACCATACGGTCTGAATGATATGTTTGGAAAAATAATTCGTCCAAATAAATTGTTGCTAACAAAAGAACAATATGAATATAAAGCAAAAAAGTGGCAAAGCACATGGACAGATGCGACAATACTCGATTGGTAAGTTCATATTCATAATATAAATAATCTGTTCAAATTAAGTGTTTCACTATATTAATGTTAGGGGTTGATGACGCGTGTTAAAGGCAGATGAAAATATTTTCCTTCCAGATTATGAAAAAAGTATTTTGGGTATACCTAACTCTATTCTTGCTCATTATGGAGCAAAGCCACATCATGCGACTTTGTCGGTTCTCGATGAGAAGTTATCGAACAATTATAAGAATGTAGTCTTGTTTGTGCTTGATGGGATGGGAATAGATGCTTTGAAAGTCCACGCACCTGACGGGTTTCTTATGGAAAATTGCGCTGCTCAAATTAGCTCGATCTATCCTTGCACAACGACATCAGCACTAACTACTCTAGAAACAGGACTTACACCAATTGAGCATAGCTGGTTAGGTTGGTCGATGTATTTTAAAGAAATCGACAAATGTGTAGATTTATACACCGGAAATGAGAGTGGAACTGAACGTCCCGCATCGGATAGAAGTATTGCATGGGAAGTAATTGGAACAGATGATCTATACTCACAAATCGTGAGAGCTAATCCGTCCATAGAATGTTGCCGTGTTTCGCCTTTTAGTGAAAAATATCGGACACAAACGAATGAAGATGTGTGCAACCACATAGAAATGTTATGCAGAAAAGATGGGCGAAAGTATATTTACGCTTACCATTTTCAACCGGATACGGACATGCATTACAATGGTTGCTATTGTGAGCGCACTAAGGCAAATATTGTGTTATTTGACAAGCAAATTGAGCAGCTTGCCGCAAAATTGACAGACACCCTACTCATTGTAACCGCTGATCACGGTATGGTTGATGTTGTGGATTTAGTGATTGACGATTTCCCTGAAATTAGCGAATGCCTTGCAGTACCAATCAGCCGCGAACCACGTAGCCTTACTTTTTTCATCAAACCTGAGTTTAAAGGTTTGTTTCCTGAAAGATGGGAACGACAATTCGGGCACGATTATATATTGATGACAGCTTCAGAGGTGTTGGAAAAAGGCTTTTTCGGAAGTGGGATTCCTCATGAACGTGCGAGAGATTTTCTTGGTGATTATGTTGCGTTTGCTACAGGGGATAAGGCGCTCTGGTACAATGATGAGAAAGGCGAAGGGAAGCTTTTCAAAGCGTGCCATGCAGGATTGCGTCATGAAGAAATGATTGTACCGTTGATTATCATTGAGAGGTAGTGCAGGTAGGACGCAAATTTAAATGAAATGCACTTATTGACTTGCGATTGATAGACTGATGCTGTGTAATTATTCATTGAACACGAATACGGGAAGCTGCAGTTGGTGGAACGATGAAAAACGAAATTGTTGATATATTACAATCTGAATATGACGTCATAACTGATAAAATTACACCAACCACAGGTGGTTGGTCAGCTCTTGCGTACAAAGTCGACAGCATACAAGGGCAATACTTTTTGAAAGTATATGATAAAAAAAGAGTCATTATCAAAAAGTTGCTTGAAAACTTGGATTTTAGCATGTCCGTTTCATCTTGGCTGGAAAAAAACACAAGCTTGCAGGGAAGGATAAATGCACCTATACTAACAAAATCAGACAGCATAAAATCAGAAACACAAGACTATACCTATTTGCTGTTCCAATATATTGATGGAGAAAACGTATGCACCACACCGCTGACCGAGCGACAACAAAAAGAAATCGCTGAAATTGTCGGGACGCTGCACAACTGTGTGGAGGATATGCCTTTTGATTTTACAAATATAACAGAAGATTTT
>WQWL01000232.1 GCA_009785345.1 Oscillospiraceae bacterium | reverse complement strand
AAGTTTCCTGATATACCTATGCGGATATCTTCTTCGGTTGGTTGAGGATTTTCTGAAAGCAGAGCTTCCGATGCCATCATCATGCCGGGAATACAAAAGCCACATTGCACCGCTGAAACAGAGGCATATGCCTTATCAAGAATAGCGAATCGTTCTGTTTTACAATATCCTTCAATAGTAAGAACAGTAGCACCTGATAGGCTACCCATAGCAACAAGACATGAGTTGACCAGCTTTCCATTGACTATAACAGCACACGCTCCGCATTCTCCTTCTTTGCAGCCGCACTTTGTACCCGTCAGACTCATTTCACTGCGAAGCACATCAAGTAGTCGTGCTGAAGGATTGCCTGTATATGTTATTTCTTCATTATTAAGTGTAAAACGAATTTCATTTGACATAGTAATAATTATCCTTTCGCTGGCTTAGTCATGGAACAAATTCATCAATACTGATTCAGCGACAGTGAGCTAACCACATCTTCGGGCATGAATGGGAGCTTATGAATATTTACATCAAGTGCATTCTGAATAGCTTCAATTACAGCCGGTGCGCTTCCTACATTTGGCATTTCTCCTGCACCCTTTGCTCCGAACGGACCTTCCGGATATTCCTCGACATGGAGCATAATCTTTAAGTTAGGAATATCTAGAGAGGTGGGAATGATGTAGTCACAAAGTAGTTTATTGCCGATTTTACCGTTTCTTGGTGCGCAGTTTTCCATTATTGCCCATCCAACGCTTTGAATGAATCCACCTTCCATTTGTCCTACGACGATATTCTCATCTATTGGTGTGCCGACATCAAATGAGCCCCACGCATCTAAAATAGAAATCTTGCCTGTCAAAGTATCAACTTCGACTTCAACCGCGTTGACTGCCCATGAGTAGGTGGGATAAGCATCACCTTTGAATGCGTTAATATCGAATGGTATCATAAATTCCGGGTGTTCATAGTGTTGTTCAAATAACTGCTCTTTTCCATCTACCCATTCAAGTTTCATCCTGGCAGCGGCGCGACGTAACAGTTCGCCCACGACCATAATTGAACGAGAGGCAACAGTTGGTCCTGAATCGGGAACTTTTGAAGTATCAGGCAGTTCGATTACAATTTGCTCATGTGGCAAATCGAGTTCACGAGCGACTATTTTTATAAATGTTGTACTCAGGCCTTGCCCCATATCAGTATTGCCGGTCAAAATTTCAACTTTGCCATCGGTATGTTTTTTAAGATGAGCTACAGCCTTGATGAGATCACGTTCACCATTACCCGTGAAACCACAGCCATGAAATATTGCCGAAAGTCCAATGCCACGTCTGTACCTACCGGATTGATTCCGGTATTTTTCCATTTTAGCATGATAATCACTCTCGCGTATTACAGCACTCATCATTTCGGATAGGGGAACGGGGAAGTGGTACTTTCCGCTTGTAGATGTAAGATCACCTTGTTTGGCAAAGTGAGCACGTTTAAATTCTACAGAGTCAACACCCAGTTCTTTTGCAATATGTGTCATAAACATCTCAACAGCAAAAAATACCTGTGGAGCACCAAAGCCTCGAAACGCTCCATTAGGAATTGTATTTGTTTTTAAAGCACGTCCGTTAACGTGTAGATTTGGGATATTGTACACACCACATGCACCTATGGTTGCTCGTTGCAAGACAACCATAGACATTGTTGTATATGCTCCGGCGTCAATTAGAACTTCAATATCCATTCCTGTGATTTTGCCATCTTTGATAGCGGCTTTATATTTGCAGAAAGATGGATGACGTTTACTGGTAGCAGTTATATCCTCTTCGCGGTCAAACACAACACGGACACGCGTTCCCGGAGCTTTCATTGCAGCTACAGCGACTTGACATGCGAGTGTTGAAGGAAAATCTTCTTTGCCTCCGAAGCCGCCACCTGTTACATCTTGGCGTACAATGACATTTTCTGCTGCGAGCCCGGTTGCTCTTTCGACTGCTCTGCTTACATAGTATGGACATTGCAAAGAACCGTGAACAAGCAGTTTACCGTCACGATATTCAGCTATCATACCATTTGTTTCGAGATACACATGTTCTTGGTGTCCTGTGTTGTACTCAAATTCTATGATTTTGTCTGCATTATTGAAAGCACTATTGATATCACCCTTGTCAACATTGAACTCATAGAACAGGTGATCAGATAGAAGGGGGTCAAAAACAGGAGTTAATTCTTCATATTCAACTTTAATCTCACATAATAGTCTGTCTACTTCATGCTCGTCTGAGCCTACAAGCATTCCTATTGGATCGCCTATAAATTCAACATTATTAGTAAAAACAGGAGTGTCATCATCGACCATATGCACTTCATTGATTGCCGGGACATCAGTCATGTCAACGTAATAGTATTCTGAAGGCAGGTCGGGAAGTATAACATTTTTTACAATGCCTTTGGCAATGCTAGAGCGCAAAATACGACCGAAGAACATTTCGGAAGTCGGATAGTCACATACATAGATTGCACTACCATTTGCTTTTGATGAATGGTCAATTTTTTGTATAGACTTACTCAGTGAATTCATGAACTTCCTCCGTTTCTCAGCATCACATTTTCTCGTAGGGGCGGTTGTCCACAACCGCCCAATGCAAGCAACTTAAGGTTATCCGTAGCATAAAGGCTCAAATCATCCGACCCGCGGGGCCACCTTCTTTGCTAAAGAAGGCAAGGAACGATACATCCAACCCTTGCCCTCTT
>WQWL01000231.1 GCA_009785345.1 Oscillospiraceae bacterium | reverse complement strand
TCTTTGCTAAAGAAGGCAAGGAACGATACATCCAACCCTTGCCCTCTTTAGAAAAGAGGGTGCCGTCCGCAGACGGCGGGTGATTTGATAAGGCAAGATTCCTTAAGTTGCTTGCATTGGACGGTCGCCCCTACAATGGAATACTATCATATCATGGTGCTTGTGTCCGGAGTGTCGCAGCAGCAACCTATAATGGCACCCGTAGGGGCTGTTCGCCCATGGGTATTTAGAGCATCACGATCAAATCAGAAAAGGAGAATAAAATGGAAAACAAAAAAATAATATTATCAGGAATTCAGCCTAGTGGCGCAATGACACTCGGAACATATATTGGAGCACTTAGAAATTGGGCAAGTCTCGCCGATGAGTATGATTGTTATTACATGATAGTAGATATGCATGCAATAGTTGCACGTCAAGTTCCGGCAACACTCCGTAAAACACCATTTGAGCAACTTGCTCAATATATCGCATGTGGGCTTGATCCTGAAAAAAACACACTTTTCATACAAAGTCACGTACTTGCACATGCACAGCTATCATGGGTGCTTAATTGTTACACAATGTTTGGTGAACTATCACGTATGACGCAATTCAAAGATAAGTCATCGAGAAATGAAGAAAATATCAATGCTGGATTATTTACATACCCTGTTCTTCAAGCTGCAGACATACTGCTTTATAATGCTGACTTAGTCCCTGTTGGCGCTGATCAAAAACAACATGTTGAACTAACACGGGATATTGCTGTGCGATTCAATGGTATATACGGAGATGTCTTTAAATTGCCTGAGCCTTACATACCAAAAGTCGGTGCTAGAATTATGGACTTGCAAACGCCGATAAACAAAATGTCAAAATCAGACATTGCTGATGGTGGCTGTGTTCTCATACTTGACAAGCCTGAAGATATCATGCGCTCATTCAAACGCGCAGTAACGGACAGCGAAACAAGCGTGCGCTTTGATACAGAAAATAAGCCGGGCATTTCAAATCTAATGCAGATTTATTCTGTCTGTACAGGCAAAGAATTCTCCACAATTGAGAGCGAATTTGACGGCAAAGGCTATGGAGACTTTAAAAAACAAGTCGGCGAAGCTGTCGTTGAACTGTTTCGCCCAATCCGCGAGGAATCAGAAAAACTCCTTGCAGATAAAGCATACTTAGAGAGTGTTTTCAAGGCAGGTGCAGAAAAGGCATCATATTCAGCTAACAAAACATTACGCAAAGTCTATAAAAAAATCGGCTTTATCGAAAAACCGAGATAAAAAAGGCACGACAAGCTTTCAAACTTGTCGTGCTCATTTTTAATAATACTTGTAGAGATACGAATTTATAAGCTCATATCTTCTATTGAAACTTTTTTTACAGCTTGGGTACTTGTATACTCAGGCTGTCGCTTTGTGGGTTCATAACGAAACAAGGTGCAGTTACCCTCTGCTGTCATAATACCGCGCTTGCTGCAAGCAATCTCCTCATACCCTAAAGACATACCATATCTGCAGTATACACAACACGGTTCCATATTACGTCTGAAAAGCACTTTCACAACACCCTTTCACATATTACTTCTTACGATTACTGTATCATAATTTATATAACTATACAATATTTTCTTTCGCATACTTACAGTATTTGGCAAGACAGCACCTACTACATGCCGGGTTTCTTGCAGTACAAACGGCACGACCGTGTAACACTAGGCGATGACAAAAGTCGGATGATTTGTCTGGCGGAAGAATCGCACGTAGTTCAGTTTCAATTTTAACCGGGTCTTTTATATTAACTAAACCTATACGGTTTGAAAGGCGTATGCAATGTGTATCGACCACTACAGCAGGCAACTTGTGTATATCACCAAGGATTAGGTTTGCAGTCTTTCTACCGACTCCCGGCAATCTCAACAGCTCTTCCATGGTATCAGGCACTTTGCTATCAAATACACCAAGAAGCATAGCCGATGCTGCAATAATATCTCTTGCTTTCACTCTATAAAACCCGCATGGGTGAACAATTTTCTCCATATCTGCAATATCCGCCGTCGCAAGAGCTTCAAGCGTTGGGTAGCGACTGAACAAAGTAGGTGTCACCGTATTTACACGGGCATCAGTACATTGCGCCGCGAGTCTCGCAGCAAATAACAACTCATAATCTTTCTTATAGTGAAGAGCACAATCCGGATCAGGATAACACTCCTCAAGCAATCGAATCATTTCAAGAACATCGGCATTCGTAAACATAAGTCACCTCTAAATGTAGAAAAATACTCATAACAAGCCCCTGAAATGTGTATAGACAGCGGCTATTATTAGTGATACGATATGTGCATTGCAAGCAATGCGAGTGGTAAACTGTTCCCCCGGATAAAGGAGGAACATATGGATTTTTCTTTACTTATTGAGTTATTCAAACTTTTGTATACATTAGCTAAACTAATCAAGCTAATTGTCAAGACACTCAAGAAGCAAACGAAAAAGCCACCGTAGTTAACGGCAGCTCTTCCACAAATAAGATATTAGTATTTGGGAGCAGTTGCCGTGACAGCGGTTTCCACTCAACTGCTTGCATTATAGCAGACGCGTTCAGAGTTTGTCAAACAAAATAACTGATAATGATAGTGTCAAGTTTTCGTAGGATATTTTTTTAGTCGCCCAAAAGTGTTCATGTAAATAATTTGAGAAGCACTTGAGTTCCAGTTCTTTTTCCGTTGATTGGCAGTGCTCCAATAGCATCT
>WQWL01000230.1 GCA_009785345.1 Oscillospiraceae bacterium | reverse complement strand
CGTTATTGTATATGTAACTGTGTCTCCAACATATACAGTTTCAGGAGTTGCTTCTTTTGTCAGTATTGGCGGATCGAATTGGAATGTAGCTTCAGAATAACTCCAGATATTTGGGTCAGCCGGGAAATTTGGCGGAACTCTTTCCTGAACCCTGACCATAACTGTGTACATCACACCCGGAACAAAGATAGAAACGTTTGTATCCGCAAATGCAGTATCTAAAAACCTGGAATCGTTACGCAGGTCAATACCTTGGTTATGACTCCCTAAGGGTACATTACCTGTATCAACATTCGGTCCGCTAATTGACCAAAACGATCTCGGTGCCTCAGTATTTTCATGTAACGCATAATCATATAAATACATACCATCGAATGGATGGTTATTACTCCAACGCCCGAGAGTTATATGGGCTGGATTACTGACCGGCTCCTGTCTTCCGGGTAAAGCTGACTCGTTGACAAACCCCAATCCTGATTCATGTCCAAAGCCTGCCTGGCCATGATTAGGTGCAGTTGAGGCATCACGGTTTAGTCGAAGAGTATTTTCATCGATGTTTTGAAGATTTACAAAGGAGTTGGTTCTCTGAACAGTTACCCATACTGTAGATGAGCGCGGTAATTGCCACTCAATAACGCCCCAATCATTATCTTCTCGCCTGGCTGATATACCTAATGAATATACGCCATCTGTTATATCTTCAACTGGGACTCTAAACAAATATAACTCAGGTGGTGTTGCATCAGCATTTAGTTCTCTCCACTCGCTGTATAAACCATTAAACCTTGATCGATGCTGAACGAGCATACCGGGCACTTCAGCATGAATAATATTATGTCTGAACTGTATATTCATTGCATTTGTTACGCGAGCAACATTAGCTATATCATCTAACTTTATTTCTCCACGATCAACAATTAAATAAGGCAAGAACGTAGAGATGTCAAGTGGCTCAATCCCAATATACCCATACTCATCTAGATTTATTTCTTCTTCATCAATCTCAGATTCTCTCATATGAGCATCATCTGTATCATCTGCCCTTGTATACAAGTCCATTTCGTCATCCCACGGAATGTATTCATCCTCACCGGGCGCATCATTGATTTCAATACTCTCCATAGCAGCGTCATCGCTTATCTCGACCGTATTGCTATCCACATGGTCATTCGCGACATGACTGTTGGCAGCAATCGCAGACTCGTTGTTAAATGCAATTGACACCATACCAAAAGTCATCATTAGTACAAGGAGAAATGCTATTAATCTGACTAGTATACTGTTTGTGCTTTTCCTATACACGGCGTTGCTCTCAAATATTTTTTTCATGATTTAGTATTTTGCCCCCTCTTATTTAATTTTTAGGTAACCACTAAGTTAATCAGCGACTACCTAATATATTTTCGACAAAATAACTTAACTCATTCCACCAATTACAGCGATGTGACAAATTCATTAATGTTATTTCCATCGTACTTTGATAACTGATCTGGCAAAAAATATACTCAGCACTATACGCAATTTTAGACTTTACAAACCACTAGTTTCTTTAGTTTGTTTGTCGTACATTTCTATCATTAGCTCCGAATAACCGAATAACCCCTTTCAAATAGCAAACACACTACCCAATAGGCATCAACCTCCCAATAACTACATAACGTGCGTTTCTGAATTCTGACGAAGCTGTGCAAGTTGATAGGGTCATCATTCTATGTGATGCTCCTACTTCTACGTCGCTTTCAAAATCAGACAACCGCCGATTCTCTTCAATCCACTCCTCCATTTCAGCATCATCAGCAAACTGAATACGCCAGCTCTGAGAAGTTACACATGTTGTGTGTCCGGCAAAGAATCGAATTACATAATTACCATCCGGTGTCAACAAAAACGCCATGGGATTAGCATCGAAAAACTCCTGTGACCTGAATCTGCGCAGAACAGAGAACATACTACCATTTCGCATGTTATGACCGTGGAGAATTGTGTTATGGTCAGCAAACCCCTGACGGTTATAAGCATCCATGAAGATTGTACCAACCTGGCTGCGTCTACCGTCGAATAGATGATTCAAGTAATGAACATTATCCTCACCCTGCACAACAGGCAAGTCTATTGGCGTACCCTCAAGAATAATCCATCCCACTATGTCAGGATTGATTTCTCTTAGCGCATCAAAATCCACTTCCGGCAGTACGACACCATATGGTAGCGGAAAAGTCTCCGGAATATATTCCTCATATTCATCAAGTTCTTCTTCCAAAGCATCATAGATATATAATGCTTCCAAGGCCTCTTCAGAAGAATCTGCCTCCACTATTTCCTCTTCCAATGGCACATCCATCTCCATCGCCACAACATCTGCCTGGGGCGATTCTGAGATATGTTGTGAAAGCACATCACTCATCTGTGCACCCTCTGTATAAGTAGATAAAATAGAAGCCAGCATAAGCAGACCAAACATCGTCACAACAACAAAGATGGATGACGTGTAAAACATTGCTTTTTTAGATTTAGATGTCGATTTACTCATGGGTATGATAGTTCCTTTCGTTGTGTCATGTGCCTTGCGTGCGAACGCAGTTCGCCCCTACGAAGTGGTATTCAATGTATTCGCTTAGGGTCTGTTACTAAATAAACTTGACATCTTGCCTTGTCTTTTTGCCGCCATGCTACGCGGTAAAACCTTGAAAGGCCACAGGCATTACTGCGGTTTTCCCACGTAGCCTGGACAACAAAAAT
>WQWL01000229.1 GCA_009785345.1 Oscillospiraceae bacterium | reverse complement strand
ATATTGTTGTGGTATGGTTGAAGCAAGTAAACTAAGTTTGACGTTACCAAAATTGAAAGCCATCGCTGGGCTGTAGGCTGACTAACTCCGACATCACGAGCAAGAGAAGCGACGTTTAACAGTTGCCCCGTCAGGCTTGCAACCACAGTCATAAACTGCAAAAACTTCACTTCATCGCCAACTTGTGCCAAGTCTCTAACATCTCGTTCAATGTAAGTTGAAACATAGGCAGAGTAAAACACTCGCCAATCAAAGTCCGGGTTAGCGCAGAGTTCAGGGAAGCTACCTCGGTGGATCATTTCCCAAACATCATCGTATGAAATTTCTGATTGTTCCTTTGCTCGTCTTGCAAAGTATTCATCCGTTGGCAAAAACGGTTCTCGAAAGGCAACATTGCACCTCTCTCGCAAGGAAAGTCCCAATAGGTTGAGAATACCAAGCCGTCCGGCTAAAGACTCGCTTACGTTTTTCATCATAGTAAACTGCTGAGAACCAGATAGGAAGAATTGACCCTTTTTCTTATCCCTGTCGAGGATAATCTTGATTTGCGGAAACAGGTTCGGTGCATACTGCACCTCGTCCACAAACACAGGTGGCGGATTATCTTTAAAAAAGGTGTTACTCTGTTCAAATGCACTTGCAAGTTGAATCTTATCATCTAATGTGACATATCTGACATCATTTGCAACTTCTTTAAGAAGCGTGGTTTTACCTACTTGCCTGGCCCCGGTGACTAAGACTGCTCCAAGCATTTTAGATAACGTTGTAATCGCCTCATCTGCGTGACGCTTATAAAACACGATACGCACCTCCTCGCTCGGCTGTTTTAACATTACATATTATCATAGCCGAAAAAATTCAATTGTCAAGACTGCCTCTTTTACAAGTTGCGAAGTAATTAAATAAATAACCTTACGCAGCTATAAATAATTGAATAATCCGCTCGGTCTCACAAGATTTGAAATTCTCTCATGCGTTGAGATGGTATGTATTAAGAGTGCTCTAGCCGCCCCTGTCCGTAGCCATTATGAGTACGCACAAGCACCATATATTGACAATTTCTTTTTCTTGCTGCTTGAATTAGTTTTCTCTCGGATTCATATAGAGTTTCATCATGGCTTTGGATTTTTACAGGTACAGCACTTCCCCCTTGATGTATTTTCATAAAACCGTCAATACCCGAATTGCTTAGTCTTTCAGGCATCCGATGGGGATAATCTTCACACCGTCATTTCGAGTGTACGCCATCTCGCCCCCTGTAATTACAATCAAGAGATCAGGCTCTCGAAGTTTCGCCCTCTTTTCTGCATTTGCTTTTTGAATTAACTGTTTGAGTTCTAGCAAATGGGAAGCACCTTCTTCAATCCCTTTGCTACCGAGTTTGAATTCTATCAGTGCGTATCGGCCGTCGGCGAGATGCAGAACACAGTCAGCTTCGAGTCCATATCTATCATGGTAGTAAGACACGTGCCCTTCCAATGCCGAGGAATATACTCTTAAATCTCTGATGCAAGGTTTATATTTTCCCACTCTGCCTTGCGTGAAGGTTGGGATAAGACATACATTTGCAACTATGGCAATATCAAAAAAAATGGACGCAAAATCTTTAAGTATAACCCTTGGTCATACAGATGTAGGATTCACAATGAAAAGATATATCCACCCAAGCATAGAACATCGTAGAAGCCAGATTGAAAAAATAGCAGTTGAATTTTAAATATGCGTTTTCGAATTTTCCTCAAAACATGGAACAAAAAAATATTTCGTGTTATAATAAATATGGATGTAAGGAGGCGTTAAGGATGGAAAAAATATATAGCTTAGAAGAAATCAAAGAAATGTTGCGCCCAATATTTATGACAAACGCAGTATATAAAGCTGTATTATTTGGGTCGTATGCCAAAGGAAATGCAACCAATAAAAGCGATATAGACATTGTCATAGATAGCAAAGGCGAATTACTTAACATCAATTTTTATGGGCTTTTGGAAGAAATAATAGAGACCTTAAAGAAGAAAGTAGATTTATTGGAAATATCTGAAATCAAGCAAGATAGTCCAATTTATGAAGAAATCCAAAGAGAAGGAGTGTTATTGTATGCAAAGTAGAGACAGAATTATAATTCAAAAAATTATTAACTATATCAATGACGTAAAGCAATATGTAGGAGAAATGAGAGCGGAAGAATTTTTAGAAGACAAAAAAACAATGACAGCATGTGCATTTACGGTATCGCAAATAGGTGAACTAGCGAAAGACATATCTGACGATGTACAAGCAAAGTATAAAAATATACCGTGGCCTGCTATCAAAGGAATGCGAAACAAGATTGTGCATAACTATGAAAATGTAGATTTAGCAGTATTATGGGGAACAATTGAAAAAAGTCTACCAGAATTGAAAATTAATTTAGAAAACATACTATTTGAAAATGCAGAAACAATAATATAACACACAACTTGAAAATACGGAAAACCCTGACATTCCTTAGAGTCACAAGGAGTATCAGGGTTTTTGTTGTGCCCAAAAGTCGCAAAGTTATGAACTTTACGACTTTAAATTTATTATATCACGTTATTTAGAAAAAGGGTAAGCGCCCAATCTTAGCGTGACTAGTCATTCCGCTTGAAACTTAGTACAATTGAATATTCTTGTGCGGCGGAGCCGCCTGTCCGGCGTGGCGTGAGCCACCGTTCCGGACAAACGGAGCCACCATTATTGATTGCTACATAACTAGATTTTTATCAAGACCATATACTTCT
>WQWL01000228.1 GCA_009785345.1 Oscillospiraceae bacterium | reverse complement strand
CCACATTGCGAAAAGACTTTACGGTCGATGAGTATATGATATACGAGGCAAAGTTATTTGGAGCAAGTGCGGTGTTACTGATTTGTGCTATATTAGATGAGGAAACACTTGCAAAATATTTAACACTTGCACACAATCTGGGTCTTTCTGCTCTTGTCGAGGTTCATACAGAAGAGGAAGTCGAAATGGCGCTTGCTGCAAATGCTAGACTTATTGGTGTCAACAATAGAAACCTCAAAACCTTTGAGGTTGACATAAAGTTGAGTAACCGATTAAAGAAAATGGTGCCACAGGATGTTATCTTCGTATCAGAAAGTGGAATCCGCACAGCAGAGGATGTAGACGATCTACGCAAAAATGGAGTAGATGCCGTGCTTGTAGGGGAAACGCTGATGCGTGCACCGGATAAAAAAGCTGCACTGGCTGAGTTGAGGGAAGTGTAGTAGAGGAACACGTGCAGGAACACAAGAGAACCTCCCGTCATTCCGGACTTGATCCGGAATCTTCTTAATAGAAGTTAAGAGCATGTTTGTATGGGATTGCGGCTCGGAGGCCGCAATGACGGTTAGATATAACATGTTCTCATATTCATAAAGGTTATTAGATGAAAGGATCATGCATTATCATGAGTAAAGTGAAAATTTGCGGATTAAGCCGAGTTGAGGATATCGTTGCAGTCAACCGCGCTCTACCTGATTATGTCGGATTTGTATTTGCCCCTAGTAAGCGTAATGTGAACGTAGAGAAAGTGGCACAGTTAAAGACCAATCTTGATCCGCAAATCAAGACTGTGGGTGTGTTTGTGAACGAAGCAATGATTACAGTTGCAGAAATATACCTAAGTGGAATAATTGATGTGGTGCAGCTACACGGAGATGAGGACGATCATTATATCAGACTTCTTAAAGCGGTCTGCGATTGCCCAGTAATAAAAGCTGTAGGTGTTGCCGACACGCTGCCGCCTCTTCCGCAAAATGCTGATTATTTGTTGTTTGACACGCTTTCAGAGCAACGTGGTGGCATTGGGATAACGTTTGATTGGAATATTTTGCATGATTATAAAGGACCACCATACTTTTTAGCAGGTGGATTACATACTGACAATGTTGTAGATTCGCTCAATTTGCTCACTCCATTCGGTGTGGACGTAAGTAGCGGAGTGGAAACTGACAGGGTAAAAGATGCAGAAAAAATCGAAAAATTCATATCATTAGTAAGGGGGAATCAGGAATGAATAAGGGTAGATTCGGCGAATTTGGTGGACAATATGTTCCCGAAACATTGATGAATGCATTGCATGAGTTAGAGGAAGCGTATAATTATTACAAGGATGACTTGGCTTTCCAAACTGAGCTGAATGAACTTTTAGCTGATTATGCAGGACGTCCATCACGCCTGTATTATGCAAAAAATATGACGAAGAAGCTCGGTGGCGCAAAAATTTATCTGAAACGGGAAGATTTGAATCATACCGGTTCACATAAAATAAACAACGTGCTTGGTCAAACACTGCTTGCAAAATATATGGGTAAAACACGTGTTATTGCCGAAACCGGTGCGGGACAACATGGTGTTGCAACAGCCACTGCTGCAGCTTTATTGGGTCTTGAGTGCGAGATATTCATGGGTAAAGAAGATACGGAGCGTCAGGCGCTAAATGTTTATCGTATGCGCTTACTAGGTGCGCAGGTTCACACTGTCACCTCCGGTACCATGACACTCAAGGACGCAGTAAATGAAACCATGCGAGAGTGGACAAGACGGATTTCAGATACCCATTATGTACTAGGATCGGTAATGGGACCACATCCATTTCCGACAATAGTTAGGGATTTTCAAAAAGTAATTAGCATAGAGATTCGTGAACAGATGAATCAGAAAGAAAATCGTTTACCGGATGCTGTAGTTGCTTGTGTGGGTGGTGGGTCAAATGCAATAGGTGCATTTTATGATTTTATAGGTGACACAAGTGTGCGCCTGATTGGATGTGAAGCAGCGGGCAAAGGGCTCGATACCGACCAACACGCCGCGACAATTACCTGCGGATCAATGGGCGTGTTTCATGGGATGAAGTCAATATTTTGTCAAGATGAGTTCGGACAAATCGCTCCGGTTCACTCCATATCTGCGGGACTTGATTACCCTGGCATTGGACCGGAACACGCAGATCTATATCAATCTGAGCGTGCAGAGTATGTAGCAGTCACCGATGATGAAGCAGTGGAAGCATTCGAGTATCTATCACGGACAGAGGGAATAATTCCTGCAATTGAATCATCTCACGCTGTAGCACATACCCTTAAACTGGCAAAAGAGATGGATAAAGATAAAATTATCGTAGTTTGTCTTTCAGGAAGAGGAGATAAAGATGTGGCAGCAATTGCGAGAGTATTACATTTTTGAAATAACTACACAAAGTTGCATTATAATTTTTCGTCTGGCAAGGCGAAAAGCTGAAGTAATGCCATTGGCATTTCAAGGGTTTTCAACGATGGCAGACGGAAAAAGATGGTGCAAAATTTGAGGAGTTATTTTGAAAATGGAATACATAACAAGGGGGAAATGGTAAATGAATAGAATACATCATGCGTTTGAAAATAAAAAAGCATTCATTGTTTATTTGATGGCTGGAGATCCAAATCTTCAAGCATCAGCAAAGCAAATTCTTGCAGCACAGGAGGCTGGTGCTGATATGATTGAGATTGGTATTCCTTTCTCTGATCCGGTAGCTGAGGGCGAGGTAATAGAAGCTGCTGCTGCACGCGCCATTGCTGCTGGAACAAGGCTCGATAAGGTGTTT
>WQWL01000227.1 GCA_009785345.1 Oscillospiraceae bacterium | reverse complement strand
GGCGAGCCGTTAATTACTAATACTTTCATGTTTAATTCATCCTTTTTTGATTATTTTATTATGTCGCCTGGTTTTGTACTCCGACATCGAGTTGATAAGTTCGCTTGCTCTTTTGATAGTTTCTTGATTAATGCAATTTGCATTGAGGGTATGCCTTAACAAATATATCTGTTGAATATATTACAGCGAATATATCGGTTTGTCAATAGTAAGATGCAAAAATTACTAAATAATCTCAAAATGACTGCGACACAACGATTGAGCAATCATTCAACTGTTGCGATAAATTTTTTACTCCTCACTATGCGCAAATCCATTTTCTAGCATTTCGCGAACATGATCATCCACTAGGGAATAATAAACATTTTTTCCTACCTTTTCGTTATGAACAAGATTTGTCAAACGTAAGGATTTGAGTTGATGAGAGATGGCAGACTTTGTCATGTTCAATAACACCGCAAGGTCACACACGCACATGCGTTCTCTTGATAATGCCCACATGATTTTCAAGCGGGTAGGGTCAGCAAACATTTTATATAGATTTGAAAGTGAACGAAATTGTTCGCTTTCAGGCATTACTTCTTGCACCCGAGCGATTACATCTTCATGAATTGCATTGCAATCACAGGTAAATTGTGTTTGTTTCATAATAATCATTCTCCTAAAACGATTGAGTGTTCACTCAACTGTTTTCTAAACTAACATATTCCCATCACCCTTGTCAATACTTTTTAAATTTATTTGTAGAAAATTATTTGGCTGGTGAGGCAGACGACGCGACCTCACTATCGTAAGGCAAGCAAGATAACGATCCCAGACGGAAAATATTCCGAACAGATGGCTACTTGTTTTATTAGCCTTTAGTATTAAGACTCACGCTTCGTATTATTGTGTAGATTAGTAGCTATTAGTGTTTTTCTTCAAGAGTAATATGCTGCACTGTTAGATCATGTGGTTGTCGTGCTTATCCGACAAAGATTTATTGACATCCTCGTTAATTCTGTGTATGTTTATACGAATAAATAAAATCAACATTAGGAGACAGATGTACATGGAACTTAGTAGAGCCAGAGAAATTTTAGAAAACAACATTAGAGAACCCTTTCTCATTCGTCATGCGGAGGTTGTTAGTGGCATATTAGAATACTTTGCTAATGAATACGACCCCGGTCGAGAGAGTTATTGGGCAGTCGTTGGGCTTTTACATGATGTGGATTTTGAACTTTATCCTGACAATCATTGTGTCAAAGGCGAAGATATTTTACGAACTGCAGGTGTGGACGAGGATATCATCCGCTCTGCAATGTCACATGGTTGGGGGCTTACCGATACAAGTTATCAGCCGGAATCTACAATGGAAAAAGTACTCTTTGCATGTGACGAACTCTCCGGACTCATTGGAGCAGCGACTCTAATGCGCCCATCCAAATCTGTACAAGATTTGGAATTAAAAAGTGTTAAGAAGAAATTCAAAGACAAAAAATTCGCCGCAGGTTGTTCCCGCGACGTAATAATTCAAGGTGCAGAAATGCTGGATTGGGAGCTCGACGAGCTGATTGAACGCACAATCCAAGCCATGCGAACAATAGACGGTTGCTAGTGTCATGTGCCTTATTTCTTGCCTGACTGAGCATCATAATTGCGAAAAATGCTGGAGTAACCTGGGTATGCACCAAATTTCGCGTAATATGGTGTAAGTTCTTCATCATGACATATATCAACCATATATAGGTCTTTTAACTCATCAAGAAGACGTTTCACCAACTCCCCACCAATCCCTGTGCCTTGATATTCAGGTAAAACTTCAAGAAGCGGTATATATGCTGTCAATATTCCATCAGATATGGAGTTTATGAAGCCCACAACTTTATTACTATCTGTGTCAATAGCTACAAAAGAGCAGTAACTATTCTTTAATAATTTCAAATGCGTTGCTTTACTCGGCGGATTTGGCCAATCCACGAAGAACCCTGATAGCATATCTTCTGTGATTTCGCTTAAGTCTTTTGTATACTTAATGTTCACTATCTTTCTCTCTTCTTCCTAATTCCAATATACGACTTAATCTGTGGTATATGTTGAATAACATGTATAGCAAGTGGTAAAAGCCCTATTCTGGACGTAATCCCATGAAGCCTGCCAAACCCTGCCATAGCTTCTATGCTAAACGAAAAGTTGCCCACAGCAAGAAATCCTGTGACGATTGCTATACTCCAGACGATCAAGAGTAGCATGTCAACCGCATATTTCCATCTCAGTGTCTTGCTCAACTTTCCACTAAAAAGCGACTTTGTAGTCGCTTTTATCCATTTCCAATGTATGCAAACATGGGCTGTAAAAAACACCGTACACGCTGTTCCAACAACAGCATGAAAAATGAAATTGCTATCTTCCCATCTTATAAATGACAATACTAAAAACATAGTCATGCATATATCCACAATAATTTTAGTGGTTTTGCTCTTCATAATGTCTTTCAAAAAATATCTCTCTTTCAATTTATTTCTTCTGAAAGCTCATCTTTCAATTTTATACGCGCGTAACTCCACGCTATTCCATATGCAACTATATCACCACATACTTGCAGCAATCGATGTATGATTATAGCTGACAGCAATATATCTTCATAAACTATACCACTCAGAAACATAAGCAATACAATTTCACGAATACCCAAACCACTTGGCGCGCCCGGTGTTAAAAATCCAATTAACCACGACATTATAAAAATCCCAATTATCGTGACTCCCAAATTTAGTGAAAATGGTTGCCCCAAGATGGTCATAGTCGCAAGAAATGAAACTCCCCAGAAATTTACAATTACAAGCATAGTCGCCAAACG
>WQWL01000226.1 GCA_009785345.1 Oscillospiraceae bacterium | reverse complement strand
CAGCCTAAAGGGAATATCCTGATTATTAATTTGTGCAGGTGTTAAGGTTTCACTCACTAAGTGGATTACATCTGCGTTAAGCACAGCATTGCTTAGGTATTCTGAATCAGCAAACCTAACCCAATCGTGGATGGGTATGTATTCTGCGTCCTCCATCAGTGCTTCCGCACCACCTGTCCTAAACATGCCTAAAATGTCTTGTTCTATCGTAACTCGAGAGCCGATGTCGAGGCGAACTTCGTCGATGACTCTCGATGCAGCATTATGAATTGTAAGTGTCACAACCGCGCCGATGATGATTGCAAGCGTTACAAAGACAAGCAGTATGTTTCGCCCCTTGTTGCGGGCGAGATTTTTTATTGCGTTTGTAATAAGATACATCATCGCTTCTCCTTAAAAATTCATAATGGTTAATGTTGTTGCGACAAATTCGTCATCCAGCCATTCACCCTCTGCCATAACAGCAATCCCTAATGACAGATCATCCAATGTTCCGGCTCTTGAACCCGCAATTTGCCCACCAACACTTGCTTGGACTTCGATGATTGTTTGCTCTGTCAGGCGAATTATTTCTTGTTGTGGTTCCGGTGGCTCACCGGTCGCGATATGCTCTTGGTAATTTCCCGGTCCGGTAGCCACAAAAACAGATGATGTGTCAATGGTAATGCTCATTTCGTCAATAGTTTGAATTGTACCGGCAACTATTTCATTTGAAGGGGGTTCTTGTGTACGGATGCCTTGGTATACATTTGGCTCGTTATCAGTATCTCCATTTTCGTCGTATGTTTCCTCAACTTCTTCTGCTTCGTTTTCAGTTTCTGCATTTTCACCATTTGTTTCTTCAACTTCTTGAACGTCTTGTATGTCGCTCGCTTTTTGTGTCTGCGAATATTGATAGTCTGCCGCATCTCCGCAAGCGGTCAGAGCGAATATTGAAGTTGCCAAGATAAATATTAGTATTGCTTTTCTCATTTTTATAGTTCCCTTTTTTGTTACATATTTTGTCGACAATGAGCATAGTAACAGGTGAATCTAAATACAATCTAAACCTAATCTAACTTGAATCTAACTTTGCACAAAAAAATAAGCCGACAGGTTTCCCCATCGGCTTTCATAAATCTTTTCAGCTTCTATTCCATTATAAAAACATTGCCATATATAGAGGGAGGCTTTCGACTCTATCTTTACCGCCGATATTCTTAGCAGACAGTTTGATTCCTTTCTCGACTCCATAGTGTCCAATAAGTGTATCAAGTGATTTCGACTTAGTATTGTCAGCTGATTTCACTTCAACACCCACAGCCATACTGTTAAGTCTAATAAAAAAATCAATTTCGAGTCGATTATTTTTTTCATAATAATACAGTTTTCTTCCTGACTTCGTAAAAATATCGGCAATAATATTCTCAAATATAGCACCTTTGTATATTCCAAGGTTTCCTTTAATGATATCCATTGCAGTTCCCTCGTCGAGCATCGCAATTAGCAAACCGGTATCTCGCATATACACTTTAAATTCGCTGCTGATGCTGTTTCCCTCAAGAGGCAACTCCGGTATTTCGAGATTATTACAGAAATTGATTATCCCTGCATCATATAACCAATCTAAGCTACCGCCATATTTCCGCGCACTGCCACCTTTTTCAACAATACTATACTGAAACTTTTTGAAATCTTTCGACAAGTGCTTAGGGATAGAGCGAAAACATGCCTTTGCTTTGGCTTTTTGGTTATCTTCAGCGTATTTTGCTATATCATCCTCATAGTCACTTATGATATTTTTTTGCAAGCGTAAAACATTCGAGAAATTCTGTGTATTAACAAATTCTTGCACAACCGCCGGCATTCCGCCGATAACAATGTATTCTTTTAAAAGTTCCATCATTTTGTTATGCATAACTGCCGGAACAGGAGTTTTAGTATCAAAATATTCTTTGATGTCTGCAATAGAATTTTCTGTTATACCGATTGCCCATAAAAATTCCTCAAAATCAAGTGAGTGCATTTCAATATAATCCACCTGTCCTACCGGATATGAGCGAACCTCTTTGTATTTTATGCCGAGCATTGAACCGGATGCAATCACATCAAAACGTCCATCTATTGTGAGAAATTTAAGTGCTGTCCTCGCATTTGGACATTCTTGGATTTCGTCAAGAAATATGATGGTCTCTCCCGGCACGAGTTCGGCGCTCGGTATAACGAGAGATATTTTTTTGATCAGAGTTTCGGTATCCAAATTGCCATCAAAAATGCTTTGATATTCGGGTGTTTGATCAAAGTTAATGTAAACATAATGCTTATAATTTTCTTTAGCAAACTTATCAATTGTGGTCGTTTTACCTACTTGTCTAGCACCCTTGACAAGCAGGCATTTTCTATTCACATTATTCTTCCACTGCGAAAGTTGTGTGCTTAGTTTTCTAACTAGCATGCTTTCACCACCATTCACAATGCATTTTACACAAAAAGTAAGGCTACGTCAACAGCTTTTGCATATTTTATGCGCGAATAATCTGTTTTGGCGCATATTTTATGCGCGAATAATTTGTCTGCGCGCATATTTTATGCGCCAATAATTGTCCATTGCGCATATTTCACACTCTATTTAATCGGTATATAAACAGACATAAGAAGCTCTTTGTTTTCGGTTATGGTTTCATACACCCAACTGTCCTTTGAGAATTTTGAGAATCTTATAAAAATCATCATATCACCGTTTGATGCAATTATCGTAAACAGTCCCACTACAAACAATACTGCATTCCCGATAAATATTGAAACGATAACGGGGATTATCCCCATAACGAACAATGGCGCCATCAATCCTATTCTTGAATGATTAATCTTCAGTTCTTCTTTACAAATACAGTAAGCAGCTAAGCTTTTCGGCAGGAATCCAATTCTAATT
>WQWL01000225.1 GCA_009785345.1 Oscillospiraceae bacterium | reverse complement strand
TCGTTCTTCGCGAGGGCGAGGACTTGTAAACGGCTGTTCAGTCGGAAACCAAAAATAGTGATCAGTATCAAGCCACTTGTAGCCATGTTCCCGCTCCAACGCTTGTCCCAATGTGGTAGTTCCGGAGCCGGAGGCTCCAAAAACATGAATTACATCAATACTCATTTGAAATTTCAACTCCTGTCGCTAATGCAAATTTGTTATGTTACTATATCATATTTCCATTAGCAGGAAAAGGCGTTTCTAGTCTATCGAAACGGTAATTTTCAGCTTAACTTTTATCACCCTAAATCTTTTTTAATTTTCTCGATATTTGAAATCCGGAGATCGCATTATAGAAATTGGAGCAGGAACAGGGCGCTATTCTCATGCTCTTGCAAAGCAAGGATATGCTGTAGAGTTAATTGAAAGCAACATTGAAGTGTTTAACAAAAACACTATACATGGTGAGTGCGTTACGATAACTCAAGGTAATGCTTTGGATTTGTCTGCGTTTGCCGATGAAACATATGATGTCGTATTATTGCTCGGACCGATGTACCATCTTTACACAGAGCATGACAAGAAAACAGCTCTGAGTGAAGCAATACGTGTGGCAAAGCGTGGTGGTACTGTTTTCGTGACATACATTATTTCTGACGCATGTGTTGTATTGGGCGGTTTTGTCAGAAAAGATTGGGATATATTTGAATTTATTGAAAATGGTATGGTTGACCCGGAATCATTTGCAACGCACTCAGAGCCAAAGGATTTATTTGAGCTTGTGCGTAAAGAGGATATCGACGATCTAATGCGAGATTTTGACACTACTCGTCTGCACTATGTAGCAATAAATGGAATTACATCTTTCATTAGCGATGCAATAGATAATATGGATGAAGCAATGTTTGAGCTTTATTTGAAGTTCCATTTTTCAACTTGTGAACGCAAAGATATGGTCGGCATGACGCATCATGCGCTTGATGTGTTCAAAAAGGATTAGTAGAATGCAGTAAAAATTTGTAGGAGTTAACTGATGGAAATTAATAATAATATACTAAAACATTATCTGAATAATGTAATGTTTATTAACGGTACTGCATATTCAGGTAAATCCACAATGGTTAAGATGCTTGCCGATAAATATGGATTAGTTCATTGTGGCGAGAATTATGATTGTGTTCCGAAAAATCTCATCAGTCCTAAAACCCATCCAAACCTTTGTTATTTTCAAACTATGAAAGACTGGCAAGAGTTTATCAACAGAGCACCACAAGAATATAACGAGTGGATTCTTAGTACTCAACGTGAACTTATTGAATTTGAGATAATGCACCTAATTATCGTATCACAAGCTCAAAAGACAATCGTTGATACAAATATTCCCCTTGATATATTGCGGGAAATAGCGGACTATAATCAAGTTGCTATAATGCTGTCGCCGCAGTCAATGTCCGTTGAACATTTTTTTGACCGTGACGATTCGGACAAGCACTTCCTTAAAGAACAGATTATGAAAGCGGATGATCCCGATAAAACTATGAAAAACTTTCTTGCTTGTATGGCAAAAGTGAATAGCAAGGAAGTCTATGATGAATTTGCGAACAGCGGATTTTTCACAATTGTGCGAGAAGATACTGAAACCGACACACGAGCTGAAACGCTTGAAATACTTGTGAAACATTTTGGACTAATCGACTAGTATAACAACATTTATATGAGAAACTATATGGAAATCAATTTGAAAAAAGCTGATATAAATGATTGTGAGAAAACCCATCAAATGCAAGTTGAATCTTTCAAAGAGTTGCTCGACAAGTATAACGATTATGACACAAGTCC
The DNA here is from genome assembly GCA_009785345.1 of Oscillospiraceae bacterium. Classification (GTDB taxonomy): domain Bacteria; phylum Bacillota; class Clostridia; order Oscillospirales; family Oscillospiraceae; genus WRMH01. The sequence continues at coordinate 1,103 of WQWL01000225.1, read as the reverse complement.
CGCTTCCGAATCTATTGATAGAATTGAGCAAAGAATGGCTCAGGATTATACCGAGTATTACCTTGTTTGTATGGACAGTGTACACATCGGCTTTATCAGAGTTGTGAGATTGGATGATACTACCAACAGGATCTCCCCCCATGTGCATTTTGCCAGACCATCAAGGTAAAGGGTATGCACAGCAGGCAATTATTCAAGCCGAACTGCTCAATCCGCAAGCGAAGCATTGGATATTGGACACAATAAAGCAAGAAGAAAAATTGTGCCATTTTTATGAGAAAATGGGCTATAAACAAACCGGAGTACAAACCAATATTAAAGATGGAATGGATTTAATGGGCTATGCTAAATAGTTCTCTCATCATTTCAAAGCATTCAGCAGGTGGTCGTTCTTTTGGTTATGTTTCGTCAATCATATGTCTGATATAGGTGCTTTTTGGCAAGCCGGATTTCTTAGCATATCGACAAAGCCGATCGTATTCTTTCTCAGTAAAGCGAATATGAAATGTTTTTGTATGTGTTCTCATTTGTAAATTCTCCATTCATTTATGTAATAGCCATTTTCGGTAAACAATCGACCGCTTGCTCCTAAAAAAGAGCAAACGACCCGTTTTTCATATTCACTTGTAAACGCAGAAAAAGCCTGATTTCTCAAGCTTTTCTGTGGCTCCTCAAGTTGGACTCGAACCAACGACCCTGCGGTTAACAGCCGCATGCTCTACCAGCTGAGCTATTGAGGAATATAGATAACCTACTTCTGGTAATGGTTTTTGAGGTCTTTATTAAGTTTTCGCTCTCGGTAGCTCATCCTGACATTTGGACTACCAGCTGAGCTATTGAGGATCATAAACTGGTGGTTATTATAAATCGAGCTACTCCCATAGCTCGGTTTATTTTCGGAGTGTGTTTTATTGCGTGATTTGCTGGTGGGCCCAAGTGGACTTGAACCACCGTATGTACGTCTTTCGGAGTGTGTTTTATTGCGTGATTTGCTGGTGGGCCCAAGTGGACTTGAACCACCGACCTCACGATTATCAGTCGTGCGCTCTAACCAGCTGAGCTATGGGCCCTGGTGGAGATGAGCGGGATCGAACCGCTGACCC
>WQWL01000224.1 GCA_009785345.1 Oscillospiraceae bacterium | reverse complement strand
TTGAATAGTTTTTCTTCTCGTCAGATACAGTCTTTTTGTACTGATTTACAGGGATATCATTGAACTTAATGAAGCCTGGTTTTCTGACTTCTTTTGGATCCATCACTTGAATTTTTGGCATAATCTTTCTCCTCTTATCGATAATTATCTGTAGGGGCGGCAACCTGCCGCCCGTGTTGTATACTGCTTTTCTCCGGGCGGCAGATTGCCGCCCCTACATGCGGTTCCATAATTGTATATTTATATCTTAAACACAGCTTCTCGGATTATTTCGTTTACTGTTGGATGGGGAAAAATGACTTTTTGTACATCTTCAACGCGCATTTGCATTTCAATCATCATACACGCACTTACAATTATCTCTGACGCATAACTACCATATAGATGTACACCGATTATATTTCGTTGTTTTTTATCAATTACAACCTTACAAATACCGTCGGTTACAGCATTTTCAGCGATATAACGCCCACTATATACCATTGGAACACTAACTGTCTCATAGTCTATACCGCGAGCTTTTGCAGATTCCTCTGTCTCACCTACACTTGCAACTTCCGGTGATGTGTATATAACCGCCGGGACAGCGTCATAACGCATTACATCGCGTTTTCCTAGCATATGTGAGACTGCGACTTCAGCTTCGCGATAAGCCGCATGTGCAAGCATGTATTTTCCGTTGATATCTCCTACTGCATAGACATTCGGTAAGCTTGTCAAGCTGTGCATATCCGTCACAATTGCACCTTTTTCAAGAACCAGTCCGAGATTTTCAAGACCGTAACCATCAATTAGTGGCTTGCGACCGATCGAAAGCAGTACCTTGTCGACTTTTGCTATACTGTTGCCATTAGTTGACTTTGAATCACTTTCTCCTGCATTATCACCTACACTCTCATAGACCACAGAATCCTTTGTGACTGCGGTCACCTTTGTGTTGAGCAGAAACTCAATGCCGCGTTTCTGATAACTCTTCATGAGTAATGTTGAAATTTCGGCATCCATTGCGCCGGCAATTTTCGGAAGCATTTCTATAACTGTGACTTTCGAGCCTGCTGAACTGTAATATGCGGCCATTTCAAGCCCAACTACACCACCGCCAATAACAACCAGATGCTTTGGAACTTCTTCTAAATCCAATATTTCACGACTTGTCAAGCAAAATCCATTTTCAAAGCCATCTTTAACTCCGTCGATTGGTGGGATTACCGGAACAGAACCTGTTGCAATCACCAAGCGGTTACCGTTGTATACTTCTTCACCGACTTTTACAGTTTTGGAGTCAACAATATGAGCCTCACCATAAACAACAGTTACCTTGTTTGCTTTCATTAGGGATTTCACACCGCTCACCAATGTTTTAACCACATTGTTTTTGCGTTCGATGACAAGCTTGTGATCAAGTTTGACTATATCGCTTAAACTAGATTTCTTCGTATCAATAAACACTCCATAATCGCTACCATGCAACGTATAATCAAGAACCTTTGCCGAATGCAATAATGCTTTTGATGGAATACACCCCTCGTTAAGACATACGCCACCAAGTGCACGTTTTTCAACGAGCAGCACCTTGAGCCCTGCATGACCTGCACGCTCTGCCGCCATGTATCCGCCGGGTCCTCCACCGATAATTATAAGATCATATATCATCTGGCACTACACTCCTTCCAGGGCGAGGTTGAAGCTGAATTTTTCTAAGTATGCAACCAAATCTTTCATGAATCTCGCCGCATCAGCACCATCAAGAGCTTGATGGTCGTATGTAAGTGAAAGTCCCATTGCAGGGTAGAATACACCATTTTTCGTGCGCTCAATGATGGCGCATACACCCAGTATGCCTGTTTGAGGTGGGTTGATTACAGGAGTAAACATTTCCACGCCCATGTTTCCAAGATTCGATATAGTAAATGATGCTCCTTTTAATTTGTCCGGAGGTACAGAGCCTTGTTTGCTCATTTCGAACAACTCTTTTGCTTGTAATGATAATTGTGATAAGGACAATGCATTTGCATTAGATACGGTTGGAACAAGCAGCCCTCTTGGTGTATCAACTGCAACTCCAATATGCGCATTGTTAAACAGCTTCATACTATCGCCCAAATAATGAGCGTTCATGTTTTTATGTTTTAGAATTACACGTGATACTGCATAGGTGATGATATCCGTAATTGTGATTTTTGCAACCGCATCATTATCACCAATTGTTTTTAAATTCTTACGGAAGTTGAGTACATCAGTTGCATCAAATGAGGAGTGGTGTGTTAGTTGCGCTGAATTTGCTAGAGATGCATGCATTGCTTTAGCGATAAATTTTCGCACATTGGAGAGCCCTACTTCTTCTGAGTCAGGCGTGATGACTTTACGTGTAGAATCATCAGCACCAAAGCTGTATCCACTCTGAGCAACGCCGCTTGTTTCTCCTCTGTGTCCGCTCGACAGTACTGCTTGAACATCTCTCTCAATAATGCGCCCACTCGGTCCTGTCGGTGTGGCATGCCCTAAATCAGCGCGAGTCTTTTCTGCAAGTGCTTTTGCACGAGGTGATATGCGAACAAAAGAATCGCCACTTGCATCTGCAGACATTTGGGTCACTGGTGACATTGACGCAACAGAAATTGTTGAGACCTGTGAGCTATCGTTTTGAATAACACTAGCTTGTTGTTGCGATGATGGTGATGTTTCGTTAACAGACTGTTGTGGCGTTGCACTTACTTCTGCACCTACACCACTTGCACCTTTTGGTCTAAATTCTTCGGTACTCTCGCCTTCTTCGCCAATTACACAAACATTTACCAAGCACTCGACATCGTCTCCTTCTTCAAAGAAAATATCAAGTAAAATACCACTAACAGTCGCTTCTTCCTCAAAGGTTGCCTTGTCTGTTTCATAGGTAAACAGGAGGTCGCCGACAGATACCGCATCCCCTTTTTTCTTGTGCCAATTGCCAATAAGACAACTTTCTACTGATTGACCTTG
>WQWL01000223.1 GCA_009785345.1 Oscillospiraceae bacterium | reverse complement strand
TGCATTTATCGATGAAAAACTATCACGTACAACAGGCATGCAGCACCATGTCGAAGGCTCAACGTTTTCAACGGCGAGCTTTCAGTCTCTTCTACCTGCTTTGCAGACAGCTCATCAAGAGCGTGATGCAATACGTGATGAAGTGGCGATTGCAGCTATGTACGAGCAGGCGCGATTTGACGCTTTGGTCGAATTGTGGTCACAAGAGCGGACTGAGCGTGGCGTTCTTCAGTGGGTTGTTGGTGGCTTAGTTGTTATTGGCGGAGTTGCAGCGATTGTGCTTACGGCAGGAATGGCAACACCTTTTGTCGTCGCAGGTGTAGTAGCCGGAACAGCGGCAATTGCTTATGGTGCATCAGAGATGAGAGAAGGTCAGCACAATGTCGCTTTGGGCATGGCAGGTGATCCTTTTACTTCTGCATTCAATCCGCTACGAGATACTATTTTCATGGGAAATCAACAAGCGTATGATATTTTTGGTATGGTAGCAGTTGCTTCGACAGCTGTGGTATCATTAGGCGCAGGTGCGGTTAATGTTGGCGTAGCTGCAACAAATGCAGGGACATCCGTTCTGCGTGCTGTTTGTGTGTATGCTGGAAAGGTAGCAATTAGTGGTGGTGCCGGATATCTTGGAGCTTTTGGGAGTCGAGAGTTGGCACTTCACTTTGGTGCTAGTGAGACAATGGCCGACTTAGCTGGAGTATTTGGTGGTCTGGCTGCTGGCACGGCAGCGGGGCTTGGCACGCATGCAATGGACAGACGATTAAATGTGAGCGGATTCCATAGACGCCCAATTGACCCTAGTTTTAGCAACATAAATGGAGAGGTTAACTCGATTGATCTTCCGGAAGGAACATGGGATCAAGGTCCAACAGCAAGAGGACAAACTATTGATCAGGCTGCGGGCAACAACACAGGACGCACCTTTCCGGTTGTAGACAGAATAGATGAGCGTGGAGTCGTTACGAGTATAAAGAGCAGAGATTTGAGGGCTCCAACATATCAAAGGGCTTCAAGACTGGAGTCTACAATTAGAACAGACATAAATAAAGTTGCGGGTTTTCAAGGTGCTGACAGAACTGCAAGTGGTGGTATAGAGATCAGAAGTGCCGACATCACTGGTCGCCAATTACAAGTTGTGGTGCCTAATGCACCCATAAGTAACTCCCAAGTGCAAGCTATTAACAATGCGATTACACATGGACAAAGTAGAGGTGTTAATGTTATCATAACAATAGGCAGATAGAGGAAAGAATGTTGACAGTTCGCAAATTATTTATACCGCTGTTAGCGGTGGAATGGAGACAATCATGAATAGGAAACGGGCAGGGCTATACTATAATCCAGAATTTGGATATATTATCACCTCATATGCATACAAAAAAAATACTGTTTTTAGTTATGTTATAGATCCGGTAATAACAATTAGCAACCAAACTGATGTGGAGTTTCTAGGCGATAAAATAGCTGAAGCACTACACAATTCACAGAATGCACCGCCGCTTGAGCCGTCAGAAGCAAAAGGTGTTAGCTTTTGGAAATGTACAGGTGTCAAGAATTTTAATAGCTTTTGTAAGGACTTTAGAAATATTAAAATTGATGAAGCTGGTGGTCTATTAGAAATTGTTGAGTGGAAGCGAGACAAAAGTGGAGGGTATGTCGGTCACGTAGATGATGTGCGAACTCATTTGTCGCTAGATTCTACACCCGAACAAATTGGTGTCGCAGTGATGCAAATGTTGTCAGGGGAGGTTTCAGTTGCGACTGATATCAATAGAGAGTTTTCTACACTGGATGGAAGTAAAGTAACATACGCACGACCTTCGGATGCTTTTTTGGATATAGACGATGGTCACACAGATGCCTATCAAGTTTTTGTCCACGAAGACAATGATAAGACCTCGATTGCGTTTTTGATTGATAATCCATATAGTGAGGTTAGTGAAAATGCAATCAAAGAGAAGTGGCAGCGGTGGTATGGTGAATTAATTGAATTCCAATACCAAGAGATTTCTGATGTTTCGCTAAAAGTGAAGGTATCCGGAAAAACAGAAACTTCTATCTTGGTCTCGTACTTCTATCAAGATGGGGACATGTTGATGGAGGTAATGACAAAAGTCGATAGAGTCGGTACTTCCGAAGAAATTCAACATGAAATAGAGAAAGAGTTCCGGAAGGTTGTAGAGACTATAAAGATAACTCGTTAAGTGTGGGGGAATACAGTGAGCTATCAAAATTTAGAAAAAGCCATGGAACTGGCAAATGAATGCAAATTCTACACCACAGTCGGTGGGAAATCATCTGAGGAAATTTCGAAATCTGAGGAATTGCTAGGTATCAAATTTTCTAAGCAATGCATTTTATTTTATGAAAAAGTAGGATATTTATCGTTTTTTGGAAATGAAATATTCGGAATTAGTCCTGACGACCAATCTGGACTCCTTGAGGGTAACTCTGTCGCTTATGCGCTCAATGACAGAGAACAGTATAATCTCCCTACAAAGTGGATTCCGTTCTATAATTATGAAGACGGGCACATGGCATATTTTGATTACTCCCTTTTGAATTCAGACGGAGAACCAAGAATTATTATGGGAATATATGCTGGCGATAGATATGAGATAGTCGAAGTAGTAGCGGATGATTTTGGCAATTTCTTGCTTCAATTAGTTGAGGAACAACTGAGCAACCAGTAAAGCTTTGAGACATCAATTACAGATTTACGTGCGTGTTCATGTGTAGATAATTGTGATGATAGTCTAACATTTTTTACAGGATCTGATGACGCCTTTGAGGACATTCATTCGGTGATAAGTGCATTGGCACGTGATATCAGCGATATAATGCCAGCAGAAGCTGCATATCCGAGCGAGGTGCGAAGCAGCTATCAGACGATCGGACAAGATTTGTATAAGCTACGTAGCGATGTAAATGCGCATGAGCAATATCATTTGGCGAATGACTTCACGAATTTTGACGAGATGATGACTGGTCTTTGTGCATTTATC
>WQWL01000222.1 GCA_009785345.1 Oscillospiraceae bacterium | reverse complement strand
TCTTTATCGCTTGCTTTTTCTTGTGAAGCCCATACAAACGGTGCGACGGTTGGTTAAATCGCGAACGGTTATGTAAGGTGCGAATAACCCCTCACCGTGTTGAACAACGCCTTTAAACCTTGGCTTGCGGCGGTCTGTTTCGCTTGTACTTGAAGCCCTAAGCAGTCACAAAAGAGCGGGTCAAGGGGTGCGCCCCTTGTGGGGTGGTGGGGCAACGCCCCACGGTCTTAGGTTGCCTGTGGATAAGTCTGGAAAGCCCGATTATTAGTGCCTTGTATGACATTTTTCTTTTAATTTTTTTATCTATGTCTACTATATACGCGCGCCCGCGCACACACGCACGCGCACACGCACGGTTATTTATATATTTAAATATATTTAAAGATCTTTAAAGATCTTTATTTAGAAGGGCTTCTAACCCAGTAAACATGCGGGGTAAATTCGCTAATTACGACATTTGTTACGGTCTACTGCGACATTTGTTACGGTCTACTGCGACATTTGTTACGGTCTACTGCGACATTTGTTACGGTCTACTGCGACATTTGTTACGGTCTACAAATGTCTTACGACATAGCAATACCATTGTCTTATTTTATAATTACGACATGATATTATCATTGTCTTACACAATAACTACGACGCAATATTACTAATGTCCTATTTTTGAATATGCGACATTGATTACGGTTGGTTTTAGGTGATATAATTTGGCTTTTTAGCAATATGCGACCTAGCATTGACATTGTCGCACATATCATGTATATTTACCACATTTCAGAAGGAGTTGAAGTCGTGGGTAATAACAAAAAAACACTTTCCGAAATTCGAGATTACAAGGTTGTAAAGCGGAATGATTTGATTCAAAAATCGCGTCATCAATTAAATTTACAAGAGCAAAAAATAATTCTTTACATGATTAGCAAAATAAAACCAAATGATGGAGATTTTACCGAACAAATATTTTCCATTTCTGAATTTTGCCAGATTATTGGGCTTGATGATGATAATGGTGGAAATTACGCATATACAAAAAAAACACTTAAATCTTTGAGTGATAAAAGCATCTGGGTAACGCTTGATGATGGTTCTGAAACAATATTTAGATGGCTTAACGATGTTACAATAAGTAAACGAAGTGGTTTAATTCGGTTAAAGCATCATGAAAAGCTGAAATCATACCTATTGGATTTGCATGAAAATTTCACACAATACAATTTGATTTATACACTTGCTATGCGTTCTCAATATAGTATTCGACTTTACGAATTGTTGAAAAGTTATCAATACCAAAAGTATGTAATTTTTGATTTGGACGAGCTAAAAAAGTTGTTATTTGCCGAGAATTATAAGCTTGGTAACGATTTTAAAAAAAGGGTTATTGAGCCAGCTACAAACGAAATATGCAAATTAGCAGATATTTGGGTGACGTATGATTTAATCAAAAATGGACGTAAGTTTTCAGAGGTTCGTTTTGACATTCATGCAAAAGATATGAGTGGTAGACTTGATGCATGGACAAGCATTCAACACGAAATTGGTTGGGATAGTGTCTCGAAACTGACCAAACAAGAAAAACTGGAACGAGAAAAAAAAGACGAACGACCTCAATTGCCAGATGCGAATGTTGCCACGGTCGCTGATGCGAACGAGCCACAAATTTTTCCTAGCGTTTACGAACCCATAAATGATGCCGAAAACGATGAGGATTCCGAAGAAAACGAGTATTTTTACAAAGGTTATGACATTCGGAAATACAATACAGAAAACATGACTAAGGTAAAATTCAATGCGTATCAAACCAACGTGAAAGATATTGCCGAACTCGAAGCAATGGGCAAAGCGAGGGATTACAAAGACGGTTGGGCGCATAGGAGAGCAAAAGAATTAGGAATTTTGACCACATAGGGGTAAGTCATGACTAGAAAAGTAGGCGAAATAAGTCAACGTGTTATAGATTTGCTCAATTTGAACGTTAAATCAAAAACACCCATTTTCACAGGAAAATCCAACGTTTTGCACATGCAAAAAAGCCACAAACAGGATTACAAAGCATATGGACGATACATTCCAGCAATTATAGAAAATCCCGATTATGTAGGCATAAACCCAAGTGATGATTCAATTGAGTTTGTAAAAATATTTGAGATTGATGGGAAATTCGTTAAAGTTGCCGTGCGTATTTCTGATGGCGGGAATTACTATGCTCGAACAATTTACGCCAGAGAATTAGGGAAGTTTGAAAAATTTGTTGAAAGTGGACATTTGATAAAGTATTGACCCTATATGGCTGGAAGCATATAATTAGCAATGCAAGAGAACACTTTAATTATAAAAGTTTCAGAGGACGGAACGGGCCGCCGTCGCCCCTTGCGAGAAGTACCCACTGTCGTGGATTCTAAAATCACAGCGGTTCGCAAGGTTAGGAGATGTGGGAATGTCACCCCACCTAGACTTTTATATAGCTACAGTAAAATTGCCCTCCTTTCTGGAGGGCTTTTTTGTTAATCCTTAACTTTTTCAATCACAATTTTGTTGTCATACACAATTATTTTCACTTCGTCCTTTTCTTTTACTCCAAGTTGATTTCTTATTGCTTTTGGTAAAAGAACGCGCCCTAGTTCATCTATGGTTGCTTTCATAAAACAAAAACCCCTTTATCTTTAAAAAATTACTATAGGCTGAAAACAGCACATATATGTATTTTAGCCTATAACTTATCATGATTCAAGAGGTGATTTCATGATAAGTTATAAGCCTTTCTGGAATACATTGAAACGAAAAAAAGTTAGCACTTATGCCCTTATAGAAAAACACAAGATAAGTTCAAGCTTTTTAACAAGGATAAGAAAAAACGAGTTTATAACCCTCAGAAAGATTGTTGATTTATGCATCATTTTGGATTGTCGCATAGAAGATATTGTTATCTATGTTCCTGAAGATGACATGTGAAAAAAAGCAACCATTGCACTATTAGTATTCAGAAACACGATAAGAGCCTTTTTTTATTATTCATCTTGGGGCGTTGGCATAGGAACGTCCCAATGTTCTGCAAGCAGTTTGGTGATTAGATAGTTTAAACTTGTTCCCTTCGTAGCTTTAAATTCAGCTACTTGCTTTCCAAATTCGGAGTTTTTGCGATAAGC
>WQWL01000221.1 GCA_009785345.1 Oscillospiraceae bacterium | reverse complement strand
TCAAAGTGCTTACAGACCATCTGCGCAACCTTGCGGCCGCTTGCCGCAGCTGAGAGTAGCCCACCCGGCGGCACTAAGCGATGTCCGGCAAAAAACAAACCGCTTACTTTTTCGCAATCCCCAAAGTATTGCTTCATCGCATCTCCGGGTTCCATCACGCTCATCCATGCTTTTCATCTTCATAACGACCTTCGTCCTTCGCTTTTTTCCAAAAATCGTATGTATCACCGAATTAAATTGTTGTTAAGTCCGTACCTCCGTCCGATGCAAAATGTTCGGCAGAGACTTCTCCCTCTGCATTCATTGCGGACAATTTTGACACCCACAAATCCTTGCGCCACCATCGTTAAGATAAACTTAAAATGACTTTTTTTAGCCCATTTGGGGAGGGGGAAGCTATGCTCATTTTACATTGCTTGCACCACTTTCGCCACTTACACTTTGCGAAAACCGCATTCTCATCAAGATTACAGTCATAATTTGCGGTGAAGTGAGATGATACTATCTCCATAAGAATAATCTTGTAGTCTCGCAGTTTCGTGCAATGATATTATCCAAAGTCGCCTACAGTCTCACGATATCGGCGACTTTTTCATGCGACATCGGATAATATTCTATTCATTTGTTGCGTTAACTATACCACATTTCCATAGGCGAGAAAAGAAACATTTTTTCCCGGCATCTTTTAATGAAGCTCCAATATGGTACGTTCTTGCACCGTCAATTATCATAAAACGATCATGAAATGAAGTAAGATGCTTAACTTTTAGATGCAGTCCTGCTTGTCTTTATGTTGCACAATTACACAAAAAAAACAAACACCTAATGATAGTCCATCAGGTGATTTGTCCTATGTTGTAGGGCACTCCTTTGACCAGCCCATACGGTCAGCCCGGTCTCCCTACGTATGTACATTAACACATTTATATAGATATTTCAACTACTTTTTTTGACTTATCTATTAAAATCACTCTTTTGACAGAAGAGTGTTTCTTAGTTTCTCGAATAATCGCTTTCTTTATATCTTCATCGTTCAGGCTTGTTCGACGCGTATCAATAACAATATTTTTTGATTGCTTGGATGCTCTTCTAAATTGATTTTCAATCGTGGACTTTGAAGCTCCTATAGGACTTTTCATTTCCCACTGCACACCAAACATTACCATATCTGCCGACTTACGTTTATAATCTTCTACAGGAATTAGAAAGTTGACAGTGCATTGATAATGACGTGCTAATATTGATGCAGCGTCTATTTCATGTGGTTCTGGTGGATTTGGATGACCAACTGGTATTATTACTTGACTGATATCAATATTTTTTCTTTTTTGCTTTTTCTTACCCATGAAATGCATTATACCATTATAAGGGGCGTAATTCAATCGCAATGATCCTGTTTTGCGTTGATAACACTAGGGTTTTTCGACATTAGGCGAATTTATTTATGAGGTTCAGGTTATCACCGTTTGATAAATATAACAACCCCATATTGCTGCCACCCCATATTGCTGCCACATAAAAGTAGCCATATGAACTCATAGACCACATTGTAGTATTCCATGCAGAAAAAGCAGAAGGCATTCATTACAAATCAAAAAATAATAATTTACTATAATTGCATTGGCGAGTTTCAAGTTCCCGATTGGGATAAAATACCCGACTATGACATTATAATGGAAACGAGAAAGGGCGTAGCCACTAGCTACGCACCACTAGAGAAAGCGGGATAAAATGAGGGTGTCGTTATAGACATCAAGTAAACAATTACTTTATCGCAAGAAAGCCACTATGGCATAAAAAACTCGTTGAAAATGAGATGACTAGCTTCTTGCACTTATTTTCGGACATTTTAATTAAGGATTAATTCTAAACTGCTCTAACTCATTTTCCGGCAAATCTATTGGTTCAACGCCTTTTTTGCGGCAATAGTTGCTTAACTCTCGATAATTATAATCCACTGTTGGCCTTTTGCCTGGCACATATGAAACATAACCGCCTGCTTTTTCTGCGGCTTCGTCAAGTGTCAAGCCGTTATACTTATCAACGAACATTTAAATCACCCTCTAATGTATATTTTTCAATAAGAGCTTGAGCCATCTCCTCATCTATTTCCATCCGATACTCATGAACTCTTGTTCTGAGAAGTCTTGCTCCAAAGCTATTTGTATAATGTTCAGCTAACTGTTGATTTTTTGCTTCAAAATACACATACCCGCCAAAACCCATTGCCAGCGATAGTTTTATTGCTATGGCGAATAAATGACCTCCGACTCCATCATATTTTTTGCTACTCCCTAAATTGTGTGGTGCACTTTCAGCTAGATGTACATAAACCGCACCCCGAACAACTTCTGCTGCAATAAGTCCTTGAACTTCCTCATCGTCTTGAATTTGCAATTTGTATATGTTGCAATAAACAAGTTGTTCGTCAGACCAATCAAAATTCCATCCTTGTGACTGGAGCTTAAATAGTTCGGTGGCCTGAGCTACTGAAACGGTAATGCTTGATATACAAGCTCATACTCGGAGTCGGTCTTTTGATTCATCGTTCCAAACAATCTATAATCAGTTGTTATTCTTTTGGCTTAACACAATAATGTTTATCAATCTTAGTGTTCAACCGTTCTAAGGTGCTTTGTAATTCCGCAATTTTTTCAGCAATGCGGTTTCTTTCACGGACAAGAATTTCTTTACGGGCTTCTTCTGTAGCATCACCCTCTTGTATAAGCTTTACATACTCAACCAAAGATCCTACTTGAACCCCAGCGTTACGCATACACTTAATAAAATCAATCCAGCCACAATCTACTTCAGTATAATTTCTTATGCCGCCTACCGTTCGTCTTACATTTGGAATTAACCCAATCCGCTCATAATATCTCAAGGTATCTGCGGTCAAATCAAATTTTTTACTAACTTCCGCAATCGTCATTTCACTATCTTGCCTTTCAATAGAAATATTTTTCAAAAAGGTGTTGACTTGGAGTTAAGTCAAGGGTTTACAATTGCATTATAGCTTGGACTTTGCTCTAAGTCAATCAAAACTAATCTTTGGATAGTGTCAAGTTTTCGTAGGATATTTTTTTAGTCGCCCAAAAGTGTTCATGTAAATAATTTGAGAAGCACTTGAGTTCCAGTTCTTTTTCCGTTGATTGGCAGTGCTCCAATAGCAT
>WQWL01000220.1 GCA_009785345.1 Oscillospiraceae bacterium | reverse complement strand
TCTGCAACCGACAAAGACCATAGTGTTTTTGGGAATGTCAGGTATAGGTAAATCAAGCCTTTTGAATGTGCTTGCAAATGAACATTTGATGGAAGTGAGTGAAACCCGAAAAGAAGATGCATCAAAGGGCAGCCACACCACAACGCACCGTCAGCTATTTATGCTGCCATCAGGAGCGATGGTAATTGATACGCCGGGTATGCGTGAACTAGGGTTATATGATGCAGAGGAAGGCATAAGTGCGGGTTTTGCCGATGTGGAAGAGCTTTTTGCACAGTGCCGATTTGGGGACTGTGGGCATCAAAGTGAACCGGGCTGTGCGGTGCAGTCAGCATTAACCGCCGGCACACTATCAGAGTCCCGTTGGGAGCAGTATCTCAAGCAACAGCGTGAAAATAGATATATGGAAGATAAGAGAACGTTTCATCGCGAAAACACAGCATTATGGAAGACTTGGGAAAAAGACTACAAAGCACAACTAAAAGTTGAAAGAAAAAACCAACAATTTGGAGGAAAGAGATGAGTAAAGCTAATAATGATAATATAAACAAATTACACCTGCGTTTGGAACGCCCTGAGGACTATGATGCTGTTGAAGAGGTTGCCAGAGAAGCTTTTTGGGATGGCAGTTGGGAGGCTGAGCCGCGCATTACTGAGATACCTCTACTTATATCTCGATTGCGCGATTGCTCATCCTATGTACCGGAGCTTCACTACTTAGCAGAATTGGACGGCAAGTTGGTAGGACAGATAATTTATACAACCAGCAAAGTGGTAGATGATAATGGAACAGAGCATGAAATGCTAACATTTGGACCGCTATCTGTATTGCCTGAATGCCAAAGTCAAGGAGTCGGAAAAGCTTTGATGCAACACACATTTACAAAAGCGAAGAAACTTGGCTATCGTGCGGTTCTCATTTTCGGATATCCGGATTACTACCCACGAGCAGGTTTTCGACGTGCTGCTGAATTTGGTATCACTACATCAGACGGAAAGAACTTTGACCCTTTTATGGCATATCCGCTTTATGACGGTGCCTTAGACGGAATTAAAGGAAAATACTATATTGATCCTGCGTATGATGACCTGAAATATGATGATGTGGTTGAACATGATAAGAAATTCCCGCCAAAAGAGTTATATATTCCAATACCAATTAGCGTATTGCTTGACCGCTTATCTCCTGATGCTCAAAAAGCACTCGAAGAGCTAAAGGGAAAAGCCTTGAAGATAATGACAACAAGAAGTGAGAATGAAATATCTGAAATGGAGGGTATCGACAGTCAGGCAATAGAAGTCATTCGCACTGTAGTGAAGGAACATGGTCTGTACTGGGGTGAGTCGAGAGCATTGACAGAATGAGTTAATTATTGATAATATTCTTTCTGAAGAAAACAAAAATGATGCAAGAAAGTGTTTATTATGCTTTTACATGCAACATAATAAACACTAAACACTAGAATTTGAACACTGGATGGTAAAACATGGAAAATATACTCAGCAGCGAGCGCTTTGTAACTGTCGAACCAATCGAAAAAGGTTGGTCGGGTGACAAGAAATATTGCGTCGTAGACGCAATAGGAACAAAATATTTGCTCCGCATTACACCAATTGAGCGGTACGAAGCTCGAAAATCTTTATATGCTATGCTTGAGCAGGTGGCAGAGTTGGGGATTCCTATGTGCACGCCTGTTGAATTTGGTGTGTGTCCGGATGGTGTTTATTCGCTCCAAACATGGATAGATGGTGATGATTTGAAAGAGACACTGGCATCACTTCCCGAAACAGAGCAATATGTTTTGGGTTTACAATCCGGCAAAATCCTAAATAAGATGCATAGCATCTCTGCTCCGAATGAGCAAGAAGAATGGTCGTCCCAATTTAACCTAAAAATTGACAATAAGATTCATGAATACCTCAATTGTGGAATCAAGTTTGATGGTGATGACCATGTACTTGAATACATAGAAAACAACCGCGGATTACTTGAAAATAGACCGCAATGCTTTCAGCACGGTGATTACCATGTTGGCAACATGATGTTGGAGTATGGAGAGTTGAGAATAATTGATTTCGACAGACACAGTTTTGGTGATCCATGGGAAGAGTTCAATCGTATTGTTTTTTGTGCTCAGGTAAGTCCACATTTTGCTACAGGGCAGTTGCACGGATACTTTGACGGCGAACCGCCATTTGAGTTTTTCAAATTACTTGCTCTTTATAGTGCGGTCAATATGCTGGCAAGCATAACATGGGCTATTCAATTTGGAAAAAATGATATTGATTTTATGTTGAAGTTAAGCCAAGATAATCTTAAATGGTATGACAATATGCAAAATCCAATCCCAACCTGGTATCTCAAAAATTATGAAGTGTGGGATATATACGATGTGAACGGCAATAAAACCGGGAGATATCATGAGCGAGGCAAGCCTGTGGCTACAGGGGATTATCATATCGTTGTTTATGTTTGGAAATATAACTCAAAAGGCGAGTGGCTAATTGATAAACGCACAGAACGTTATGGTAGAGGTAACTTTGACAATAAATGGGAAACAACCGGTGGGTGCGCTATTGTTGGTGACGACAGTCTTGCCGCAGCTTTGCGTGAAACAAAGGAAGAACTAGGAATTGATCTTGATCCACAAAAAGGAATGTTATATAAACGAACACCTCGCATTGGCAAAGATGGGCATACATGGTTTGAGGATGTGTGGGTGTTTGAGTATGATGAACCTATAGAGTCGGTCGCCTATGATGGAAGCGAGGTTTGCGATGCGATGTGGGCAACTGTTGAAAAAATACGTGAAATGGTGAAAGCTGGCGAGTTTGTGACTGAGTATACGGGCAGCGTGCTGTATCCGTATTTTGACGAAATGGTAGAAAAGTATAGGCTGAAATAGAACTAACCAATTGTGAGTGTGACACGTGCCACAAAGCACTGATTTTGTATAGTGACATACAGGAGTGCTGTTTTACTTGCTTTTCTTGATTTTTTGCATTAAATCTGTAATAATATTAATACTGAACACTGATAGAAGAGTAGATAATATTCTCGAAAATCTTACGAAAAGATGGCTACTGTTCTATTAGTGTTTAGTATAAACATAATCACACTTTGGAGGGGTAAAATGAGAGCATATATTATTCATGGAAACACTCGTAGCAAAAGTAACACGGAAACATTAGCAAAACTATTTGCTGAAGAGTTATCTGCAAGTGGAGCGGAAGTTGTTCAGG
>WQWL01000219.1 GCA_009785345.1 Oscillospiraceae bacterium | reverse complement strand
TGCCTTTCATTAATTCTTTGGCACAAAACGACCGTGAAAAGGGATGGTCATTTCGTGCATCAATTGCGATTCCATAGATCGCAATTGGCACATTCTCTCGTTAGTTTGAAGTCTTTCAAACTAACCACACTGGTATAATCCAGTTATTCTTATCAATAGGTATAACTTTGTTATACAAGCAAACTACTGCACCCTCACCAACCTGTTTACCGGAGTTCTGCAAAACGGCAAAATTCTTAATTGTGTCTTTGCCGGGGTTACCTGTCTTTTTGATTTCAATAGGATATACCGTATCATTGTATTCCAAAATAAGATCAATTTCTTTGCCATCCATATCTCTATAGTAATATATTGGCGGTCTAATCCCTGCATTATGATAAGATTTGAGTATTTCACTCACTACATATGTTTCAAATATTTTTCCTGACATCGCTGAAACTTCTAAAGTTTTAGAACTGTCCCAACGGGTTAAATATACAGCCAAACCGGTATCCATGAAATACATATTTGGTGACTTAATAGCACGTTTGAGCATATTGTTGAAATAAGGTTGAATAAGCGTCACTATGCCACTTGATACCAAAATAGACAGCCATTGTTTGGCAGTCGGAGCACTTATGCCAACATCTTTTGCAAGATCGGCATAGTTCACCATCTCACTTGTCCTGGCAGCACAAGCAGTCATAAAACGAAGAAAATCAAGCTCATCAGCCACTTGGGTCAGCGACCTGATATCTCGTTCCAGATAAGTGTTTACATATCCCGAATAAAACTCCTCACGGTTAAAATCTCCGGTATATGCCTCCGGCATTGAGCCCTTGAAAATCCGCTCGTATATTTGTTCTAAACTCAGTGGTTCGCGCGCACTATAACGCTCAGACATCACGACATGATCGCAAGTAAAAGCACCGCTTTCATAGCCACCAATCTCACTCTGCGACAATCCGTACATCTCTATGACTGCAATTCGCCCTGCAAGACTTTCAGATACATTTTTCATCATATGAAACTTTTGTGAACCTGTAAGCCAAAAGTCCCCTTTGTTTTGCTGTGTGTCAACATGCATTTTAATGTAGGGCAATAAGTTGGGAGCATATTGGATTTCATCAATAATAACCGGGGCTTTATGACGCTCCATAAACAGTGCCGGCTCGCTCACTGCCATTTCTCTCTCAATTGGGTCATCAAGAGTGACATATTCCCTGCCCTCACCGGCTATGTGGTTTAAAAGAGTTGTTTTTCCAACTTGTCGGGGTCCGGTAACAATCAATGCTCTAAATTGATTGCTGGCATCCGATATTCTTTTTTCTAAAGCACGGTTAATATACATAAATATGACCATCCCTTTCATTGCATTTTACCATAACGCCTCGTAAATCGAAACCGCAATTTTATTATAACCGAGCCCTCATGGTGTGTCAACCTTCATGCGCAAACAGGAAAATCCTTTTTCGTCATTCCGAGCTTGACTCGGAATCCCCTGAATAGTCCGCAATCTCGGAGCAAAAGTATATTGACCAAGGTAGTATAATGCTATATTATAATATGAAATAGTACGAAAATGGCTCAATATTTTATGGTAACCATTATGAAAACAACAACTTCACAGTGCATACGCATTATATCAATAATCCTCATAACCATATTCGCTTTCTCTACTGTAGGCTGTTCATTTGCGCCCAGAAGTACGCATTATGACCCCGACTACATTGAACAAATCGTAAATCCTGACAGGTCGTTGTTTTATGATGAAACTATTACCATAGCCGTGCAGTATCCATGGCTTGTCCAACCACATGCTATAAATTATATGTCGGCGAACCCCGGAGTTAGAATTAATGTAGTCCGCTATAGTGATGCGGATGTAATTCGACCCGAAACAGATTGGCAGCAGGTGCGAATGGAAATAGGTACACAGTTAATGGCTGGCTCTGCACCTACGCTGATTGACTCTTACTTAGTAGACCCTTTTGACCCCCGACAAGCACCATTCTTCTTTAATTGGTACGAGCTGATGAGTGCCGACCCTGACTTCCATGAGGATGACTGGTTTATGAATGTATTCCATGGGTTTTCGGTCGATAGCCGTCTCCTCATTTTCCCACTAAGAATCAATTATTTTCCAATCGTAGCCAACTGTGCAATTCCGGATTTGCTGGAAGTTATGGCTGAATATAACGATGGGATTACTTTATCCGAGTTGATGCAAGTAAACCGATATTTCTCAGAACGCCATCCTCAGTATTATCTTGAGCAGCACTTTTCTTCAGCATGGATCATGCAGTTTGGTGACGACCAGTTTATAGATATTGAAACAGGATGGATTGACTTTGGCGAGGAGTTTGTAAATCTCATAACATATGCAGACAGTATTACATGCCCTGATTTTACTGATTTATGGAGGGGTTCTGGCAGAGGTCTGCATGGAGTTTGGAATTCGGCAGCAGAGCAAGTTAAGAGTGAAAGATACCTATTCCATTTAGATATTAATATGAATTTTAGGTACTTTTTAGATTTTAATCAAGACATACACCTATTTGCAGGAATGACTCCATTCACGAATGATTATAGGGAACTGCTTGTATCGTCCACGGATAGTTTTCTTCTAAACGCAAATGCTACCGTCATAGAAAAAGCAATTGCATGGGACTTTCTCATGTTTGCAATGCAACCTGAAAATCTTGGTCAAAATCCTGCATATGGTCATATGTTTTACCTACACCCTCCCAACAGAGACCTATTCAATTACCTTATCCGCGAGCAAATGTTTGCTGATTTCGGACGCAATCGTAGTGGATCCTATACGTATCCATGGTTTTTAGGTGATGTCTACGATGCGATTGAAGGTGCGACACAATTAATGACTGGATTCGCCGAAATGCCCATGCGAAGCACACGCACCTATCCACGAATCATAGATGATATTATAGATGAGAACTTGTATCTGTTTTATGCAGGTCTACTTTCGGCTGAACAGGCCGCTCAGAATATACAAAATCGGGTAGCCCTTGTGTTAATGGAGATGAGTCGGTGAAGGCATCCCTTGCCGAGTGATTTGTCTGCGCTGGATTATTTGTACCCTTTTGGATGTATTTATATGTATATTATTTGTGCTGCTATTTGATAGCAGTCGGTGGCTGATGGGTGCTTCTCGGAAAGGAGGAGCATGATAATTGTAGAGATCATCGCGATTATTCTCTGGCTTCTATCCGATGTTCAGTTTTTGCAGTTAGTGGTTGAATTCTTC
>WQWL01000218.1 GCA_009785345.1 Oscillospiraceae bacterium | reverse complement strand
TCTTTTTTGTCTTGTTGAATTATGCATTGTTTGAAATGTAAAATAAGGGTCTGAATAAACCATTGTTCCCGGCTCAATACAGATTGCTTCATTTTGTTGTAGAGTAACTTCTATAACAGGAAACGGGGTTGTGTATTTCTTTTCGTAATTCATTTATAAACTCCTTGGTTATCATAATTTTCAAAATATTTGTATATTATATCGTTTGCGAAGTTCCATGTAAAGTATTATGTGTGATTACACAATGCGATTTCAACATCTCGTAATTAATGTAAAATGCAAAGCAAAAACACTTGCAAGTTATACATAGTTTAGTTAGTATTATATTCGAAGAAAATCACAATGTGAAATGAATTACTTTATATTTAAGGGGTTAGTAGCGGTGACTAAAAAAGAATATCAAAAAATTGAAGATTTCATGTTAAGCCAAATCAATGACACATCACATGATGAGCACCACGTGTATAGGGTGCTGAATTCTGCACTAGACATAGCAAATTATGCGGATGAAAAAGATATTGATGTTCTGATTGCAGCTTGCCTGTTACACGATATAGGAAGAGATGAACAATTTGCTAATCCTGAACTTTGTCATGCGCAAGTAGGTTCTGAAAAGGCATATGAGTTTCTACTGTCGCAAGATTGGTCAGCTCAAAAAGCACTACATGTTAAGGAGTGCATTTCAACTCACAGGTTCAGAAGCGATAATCCACCAAAAAGCATTGAAGCGAAGATAGTATTCGATGCGGACAAGCTCGATGTCTGCGGCGCTATCGGAATAGCAAGAACTCTTGCTTATGAAGGACAGGTAGGAGGAGTTCTTTATACTCTGGATAAAAGTGGAAATATTATTACAAGCGTCGGTGATGAAGAAACCACATCATTTTTTCAAGAATATAATTATAAGCTAAAGAATGTCTATGATTCATTCTTTACAGAGCGTGGAAAAGAAATCGCGTTAGAGCGACAAAAAACTGCAATTGATTTTTATAACGGATTATTTAATGAAATTACACAAAATAATAAAAGGGGAATAGATGACGATGTTTGGCTACAAAACGACTAAGATTAATAACTTTGAGTTTATTTACAAATATGTGTAAATAAAACTCACCCACTCTGCTCAGCTATGTATCTCTCCGCACGGCTCTGTATTATTCTTGCAGCTTCTTGTGCTGTGATTTGCTCGTTGAAGAAATCTGATGCAGTTTCACTTATAATTTCCCACCAAAGTGTATCTTCTATACCATGACCTGTTACACCTGTAATTGAATCTATCAGTTCAAGAATTTGATCAGCAGCTTCTTGTGAAAGTAAATCATCCGGCAAACCACTTAATGGCTCTGTTTTTGCTATGAATAATCGTTCATCAGATACGGTTCCATTTAGAGGAAAGTTGTAAAATGGCACGAAATCTCGCTGAAACTCATCGCTGAATAAAAACCTAACAAACTGCCAAGCACCATCTTTATCTGCAGAATTTGAAGCAATAGCCACACTATTTCTAACGAAAAATCTACTTCCATTCCTATCTTCAGCAGGCCAGCCTTTGAAAACAATCTCCCCACCAAATAACTCAGCAACGAATCTTGTACCTTCAAAATTGCCTATTGGAAAGCTCTCCATAATTTGTCTGCCGGTGGCTATTACCTCATCCATGTCGTAAAAAGTAATAGCATACGTATCAAGATTACAAGGAAGCATTTTTGCAAACTCGAGTAATTGTATAAACTCATACGTGTCAAAGTGGACGGTTCCCGAAACACGGTCTACGTACTCTTCTGTGTTGTTAAAGAATATACTTCCCCAAAAATGATGCCTATCAAAAAATAAGCCGAGGGGAATATCAGCCTGTGGATTTGCTTCAATCACGTCCATAAACTCAGCCATTGTCCATCCGGGATAGTCGCCTAACACCGATGGGTGACCAAGTATTGTTGTTATATAATAATATATAGGTATTCTATACAGGTTACCATCTCTCTCAGTTGCACTGAGCACACTTTGCGTTAGAGTATCACGATTTACTTCATTATCCACATCTAAAAAGGAGTATAAATCAGTAAATAGACCTCTCGAAGCATAAGGTTCAAATGGAATGCTGCCTAAGTCGAAAATATCGGGAACTCTGCCTGCTGTCAACTCAACATTCATCCTTGTAACAGCTCCATTCCAATCCGGTGCAAAATCAGAATAGTTAATGACTTCTACATAATGTGTGGTGCTGCTGTTGTTAAACATAATAACAGCAGTTTGCAATTCACTACCCAACCGCAGCGTGCCAAGTGTAAGTTGGATTCGCTCATCAGGTACTAATATACTTTCTGTTTTTGATAATAAAATCAGTTCAGTTGTTTCACTGTTGATTAAAAATTCATCGCTTGTTGATATAAGTAGAATTTGCTCATTTGATAATAACGATATGTTTTTTATTCCTTCAGGTGAAATACCAACATCAATAAAGCTCAGTATTCGCAATGTTTCTCCTGTTTCACCACAGATACCGAATAAGCGCATACCATCTGTAAAAATCAAATGGTAATTCTCATTACCCAAATAGGCGTTTCTTGCATTTTGTGGTAAATCTATTCTATTGCCCCATGTTCTGTTTTGAACATTAATACTTTGCAGTGCTCTGTAACCATCATGCCAAAAATTAAGTACTGTTAAGTTATCGGGTGTTCTCACCATATCGATGTCCCCTGACCACCCCGGCACATCAATATTAAAAAGCACTTCGCCATCTGCATTAAGGACATAAATAGTTGTATCGGCATCTGAGTCTACGGCAATATAGATATTTCCTTCGTTATCTGTAGCCACCATAACCACATTAAACCAACTATATCTGCTTGCGATGTTACTTATATTTGTTGAAAACATTTCGCTTCCATCTTCGTTGAGCTTACGAATGACATTTGTTCTATTAAGCTCACGGATATAATTACTAATGTCTGCACCATTATCCGGCCATACAAAATCTTCCGGAA
Organism: Oscillospiraceae bacterium; assembly: GCA_009785345.1. Taxonomy (GTDB): domain Bacteria; phylum Bacillota; class Clostridia; order Oscillospirales; family Oscillospiraceae; genus WRMH01. The sequence goes on along the minus strand of WQWL01000218.1, from coordinate 312 downwards.
AATTAGTTGCACTAAACTCGCCTTGCTCAACTACCCATATAAATCCAGCTACATCTATATGTAATGCACTTATTGATACAAAGCCTTGTGTAGCGTCAGGATGCGCTTCGATTTTTGCTGAGTAATTTGGGAGTCTTTGCAAATCTGTTCCATCAAAGTTCATTGAAAATATCGCATGCGAAAGAAATGGTGCACCTGCCCCATAACTCAATGCAGTGAAATATATCATGTCATTTGCAACTGTGATATTCTCAACATGATCAAAACCACTTGGCAAGTTCGGAAATGGGATTGTTTCCGCTTCAAAGACAT
>WQWL01000217.1 GCA_009785345.1 Oscillospiraceae bacterium | reverse complement strand
ATCTGTGTCTGCAAGCACAAACGAGTTCTGGGATTGGATGAATGCCGGCTTTGAAGAGTTATGGACAAACCTAGACAACGGCTTTACAGAGCTATGGTCATCCATCTCTAACAGCACAAATGAGTTCTGGAGCTGGATGAATGCTGGTTTTGCAAACCTATGGTCAAACATAGACAGTGGTACAAATGCACTATGGGCATCAATAAACGCAAGTGCATCAGCTTTGTGGTCAGGAATAACAGCCGGATTTACGAGCCTATGGAACAAGATAGATGCACGCTTCAATTCGCTATGGAGCAGCATACAGGCAGGCAACACTGCACTGTTTAACACCACAGACGAAGACTCATCAGCACTCATAGAAACGGTAAGCGACAACTTCTCAGATATGTGGGACAGCATAAGTGAAGGAAATACTACACTATGGTCAGACACACAAAGCGGTGCATCGGAGCTAGTTTCAAATATACGTAGCGAGTTTGAAAGCCTGTGGGCAGATATCCCAACAGGTATGAGAAGTATGGCCGGTAATGTTGCCGGTGTACTGAATGGTTTGCTTAGTTGGTTGGTAAGTCCTATTAACAGCATAATAAACGGATTCAACAGAATACCATTCGTTAACATCCCTACAGTAAATGCATCAATTTCCGTGCCGACTTTCGCACAAGGCGGATTTCCGGATCAAGGTCAAATGTTTATCGCACGCGAAGCAGGCCCCGAACTTGTCGGGACCATTGGTAGCCGTAATGCAGTTGTTAATAATGATCAAATAGTAGAAGCAATATCTATCGGTGTTGCACAGGCTGTAGGCATTGCAATGTCAGGACAAGGTTCAGGGAGAGGAAATGGACAAGAGTTCAAGCTATATCTCGATGGAAGGCAAGTTACAGCAACTGTTGAGCAAGTGCAGAAAGAGCGTGGATTACCACTTATGAGCGGTGGCGTACGGTACGGGGTTTAATGATTAGAGTATGGTTGAGGAGCTATCGTCTGACACAGGGTCTTTCTCAAAACTTACAAAAAGTCTGCCTCTCCAACGTCTAGATTCACGCTTGAATCTATGTTCAATATTATCTATTTCCTTATATGTAAGTATTCCAGTACCACTGACTGATGGTGTATATTTTTTGTCGCCAATAACTCCTCTTGGCATATATCCAAATTTTTCATAATCGTATGTTTTAAGACCGGTCAAAAAGTGGCGATATTCTTCCGGATCATCCAGAAATGAATAAATTTCATCATCTGGAACTTGAAGCCCTTTCGTAGAGCCATCGGGGAACTTGAAAGTGATGACGGTTTCAAAAATTGTATAACCCGCATCTGTAACCTGGCGGATATTGGCGCCCACTTTTACAAGGTTATTAAACTCATTCACAACTTCCACGCGCTCGGTTATCTCAGGGTATTTTTTGATTGAAGGAAAGTATCTTTCTTGGATGAAAATCCAGAGGAAATTAATAACAACCCACAAAGAAGCAAACAATACAGCTGCCCATGGTGCAATTTGCATAGGCGTCAAAGAAAGCGATTCTATTTTGTATCCACCATGTTCGAAATCTTTCTCAAAACTTCTAAAGTGATGAGATCCTGAGAGACGAAGGTCATCAGCACTTGCTCCCGCTATGTATGTAAGCGTTCCGGTATCCCCTACTTGTATCGCGTCAAAGATTTTGCGATCTCTTAGCTCTCTGCCGCCACCCACACGAAGCTCTCGTACCGTACCACCAGAAAATTCGAATGAGATGAAATAGCCAACTCTAGGGAAAGGGTGGTGAGCTTCTGAGCGCGACACATGTTCTCTTTTCTCGACAACCTCCACGTGCTCTGCAAGCTCAGGTCTACTCATATATGGCATGAAAACAAATACAGCTAGAGCTACGACAATAGCCATAAAGAATAGATTCCAAATTACTAGAGACCGTTTATATCTTGACACATACTGATTACGAGGTTCGCTACTGTTTTTTTTATCAACAGCCAAGCAAATCAACCCCCAATTACAATTTATATAAATATACCGCATACAAAAAATAATATCAACCACAAAACACAAGGAGGATGTGCAATGTCCGAAGAAACAAAGGTGGCTAGTCGAAGAGATGAGCTTGAGTCAGCCATAAACTTTTTTGAAACGATGGAAAGGCTGTTTAATACAGTCAATAATATTGTGGGGATTTCACGAGACACAGCGAATATATTCAGAGGTGTGCAATCAGCATTTGAACTTGAAGGGGGCATTTTAGACGTTTCATTGAGCGGTCTCTCGGGTGTCGCATCACTATATCAAGGTGTTGGTGGTGCTTTCCAAATACAATTAGGATTGTTTGGTTTTTTAGAGCACGAAGCAAATTCCGCCGAATGGTTTAATAGTGTGATGGAACTGATGCAAGGGATAGGTAATGTCGGAGCTGGAGGTGGTGGAATTTTTAACGCATTTACAAGTTCACGTGGTAATCTTAAAAGCAATTTTATTCCTGGAGCCAATGTGCTTGCAGGAACAGCTCAAACAGCAAGGGCAATTATTGATTTTGATAACGAAAACTTGTTGAGCAGCTGGAGTGAGATTATATCGGGAGCACTCTCTACTGCTAGCGGATTTATTGCAGCAACACCATTAAAAGCATTTGCAGCACCCTTATCGGTATTATCAATAGCGTTTTCTGTGGCTGCAGGATTTTTTGCGGACGGTGATTATGTTATGGGTTTCATGGCTATTGGAGTCGGTATGGTAGTAAGTGCAGTCTTATTCAAATTGGCTAAAGTGATAACGGGAAAGATAGGTAAATCATTATTCTCAGCACTTGAAAGCATTCAAGACAACGCAATCGAAACAATCACAACTATTATATGGGGTGCAATGCAACCGTTTAATGCAAACTTCCCGTTTGATAAAGCAGCAGGGCTGTTTGACAAATATATTGATGATGGAAATTCCATTGAAGATTTAATGATGGAAATAAACGGACTCTTTGAAGCATCAGGTTTTTTCAGCAAGGGTCAGGACTAGACAAACCTGACCCGAAAGAGAACTATCCGCAATATTTGATTCACACAGCACTTAGCGCAGGTGTTCCGTTTAAGAACATTGGCAACATGTCCACAGACGAAATAGCCCTCGCTGCACAAGTGAAGCAAGAGCAAAATAAAGAGTTAGCACAATTGTTGGCGTGGACGATCTACAACGGAGCGGCATTAATGGCTGTTGCGGTTAATGAACCAAAGAAGTTTCCGAAACTGGAAGATGCATTTCCGAGTTTGTTTGAAAGAAAGGGACAACAAGACTGGCGGGTTATGAAAGAGCGAATGGAGGCATTTGCTAAGGCT
>WQWL01000216.1 GCA_009785345.1 Oscillospiraceae bacterium | reverse complement strand
CATCTTGAATTATTTCTACACAAGATGTTATTGGCAGTTCGAAAAGGCGGACTTTTAAGTTGCGTTTGCAGTACAGCACTTGTATAATACGAATATACAACTTGATATATTTGAATGGAGCAAGATGCCGATGTTTTTCTTTGTTGATAATAATGACCCTAACGCTGAATTACTTCAGATTCTAAATGATTTGATGTTTCGATGGGAAAGTGAAGTAGTTGAGTTCAAGGAAGCAAATAATGATTATGATAAAGGAAAAATCGGGAAATATTTTTCTGCAATAAGCAATGAAGCAAACCTAAAAGGATTACAATTCGGCTGGCTTATTTTTGGTGTGCGCAATAAAGATAGAAAAGTTGTCGGAAGTGATTATCGGAGCACAAAAGGTCTGGATGCGTTGAAATACGAAATCTCACAATCTACGACCGGCGGAATATCTTTTATTGAAATCTTTGAAGTATATCCTGTTGTTGACGGTGACAAAAAGCGTGTAGTAATGTTTCAAATTCCCTCTGCTGCCACAGCGATTCCTACAGGTTGGAATGGTCATTACTATGGTAGATATGGCGAGTCACTCGGCGCATTATCTGTAGAAGAACTTGACAGAATTAGAGGACAGGAAAAGAAAGATTGGTCACGACAAATTGTTGAGGGAGCAACTATTAATTCACTTGATGAAAATGCAATTACTGTTGCTCGCGAGGAATATAAGCGACGAATGAATAAACAGCACATTTCAGATGAAACAGATGCTATGACAGATATGGAGTTCCTTGTAAAGCACAAGCTGATAATAAATGGCAAAGTGACAAATGCCGCTATGATTCTACTTGGTAATGGCGACTATGATTATCTTTTGAATAGTCCGCCTCAAATTATGTGGAGGCTTTATGGCTCTGATGGGAATGATAAAGGTTATGAGATTTTCTGTATACCATTTATAACAGAAGCCGAACAAGTGTTTAAGCAAATCAGAAACCTACCTTACCGCTATATGCCGAGTCAAACATCACTATTTCCTGCCGACACACAACAATATGATACTTGGATACTTCGAGAGCTATTAAACAATTGCATTGCTCATGCTGATTATAAGGTTGGAAATCGTATTTATGTAAATGAGTTTGAAGATAAAATTAAATTTACAAATCCTGGCACATTCCTACCGGGAACAATCGAGCCAGTTTTGAACGTGAGCTATAACCCACCATTTTATCGGAATCAATTATTGGCAGAAGCTATGTACAAATTCTATATGATTGATACCGCATCTATGGGAATCCGAAAAGTTTTCCGCATACAGCGAGACAAGTTTTTCCCGATGCCAGATTATGACTTGAGCACTCAGAATCAAGTTTCTGTTGAGGTATATGGTAAAGTGATTGACGAAAATTATAGTCGCTTATTATTCAACAACCGTGAATTTGATTTAAGTACAGTATATTTAATAGATCGTATTCAAAAAAGAGAACCGATTACAAAAGAAGCAGTTACTTATCTTAGAAAACTAGGTGTAATTGAGGGTAGACTTCCGAATGTCTATATATCGGCTATTGTCGCAGAGGGTAAGGATGAAAAGGCACAATATATCAAAAATAAGGGTCTAGATGAAGCATATTATCGCCAACTGATTATTGACTACATTACGCAATTTGGAAAAGCATCAAGAGCTGATATAAGAAAGCTTTTATTTAGTAAGCTTCCAGATGTATTGAGTAACGAGCAAAAAGAAAACAAGATAAAAAACATTTTAAAGGTTATGAGCAAAAATGGAGTTATTCAACGTGATTCTGATAATCTTCGTACTTCAAACTGGATTATAACGTAGTTGTTTGATTGGGTAAAATGGAAAACTTTTTTATTTTACCCAATTGTTTTACCCGATAACATCAGAAAAACCATTGGAAACACATAAGAAATGGATTGGGTAATTTTTGAAATAAATATTTTCACCCAAACCGATTATTACAAAGCAAAAGGACTACTAGCCCACATATCCTTCATAACCGCTTTGCCCACATATACAACCTCTGCAAGCAAATCAAGCCGATCTTCCGTAGAGATAACCGGTAAGCGCGACAAATTATAATCATTGAGAACTTCCGCATCGGACATTGCAGTAGCGTTATTTCGCGTGCTTTCCTTGTCATCGTCCGTTGGACACCGCAACGCCGGGATATTTCTCAGGTCCACCAAATTAAGTGGACAAGCAAAACACTTGCAAACACAGTGTTTTGCTTGTCTCTTTTTATTTTGGAGAAAAACTAGTTTTATTCACATATAGATTTTGCCTGTGGCGTTGCCATGTTTTGATTTATTAAAAATAATGCAACAAACGTTGAAAAAACCTAGCAATATCAACGAGAAAACAACGTTTTGTGGTTGAATTATGTCACAGATAATGCTATGGTTTTACTACAAATTATGTGTCAATGAAACGGAGGCAAATTCAATTGAGTGAAGTCAAAATAATAAATATAGTGCCACTGTTCGGGTCTGCTCTTCTCACAGTAGTTGAAAGTATGGAGAGCGGAAAGAAAGATGTAATACTTGTTAATTTGCCGACCGAAACTGTCTTGACGTCGAAATACATAGAAAAATTGGAACAGATGCTATCTTTTCCTGGTGATATCCAATCAAGTGAAAAAAGTGAAGATGTCACCGTTGAAGTAGAGTCGGAACTTTATGATAAAATTACGAAATGGTGCACTCAGCTAGGGATCTCACTTGAGCAACTCGTAATTGCATTTATTCGTTTCTGCACCTCTGCAGATAATCAAACGACGTTGAAGGAGTGGCTTAGTCCAATCAGAATATTAGATGAGTTAGATTTAACTGCTGCAGAGTTGGAACGGGTACGAGCGGAGTTGCTGGAAATTAAGCAATGTTTTGGGATTGATAAGCAAGAATTATTTTTGGAAGCTAATGCAAACATTACATTGAAAGAGTTTGCAGAAATGCTGGAAGGAAGAGACTGCCAGCCAAATCTGACGGCAAATGAACTATTGCTTGCCGAAAAACGAGGCTTTGTTGTCGTATATGGATATTCAGACGATCTTGTTGAATTTGAAGGAGCGATTAGGGAAGAAGGAGATACTAACCCGCTGACTAAGGACTCTCCAGCGGGCGTGCTGGTGTTATCAGAAAAAGGAGTGCTGCTCCAGGAGGATAGCGAACAATATGCAAAGTATCTCGAAGAAAATCGTAATGTGATTAGAGTCTATTACTGTTGTAAAGACAATTTGAATTGGGCATTTGAGACAGATATTCCTCACGAGACATTCTTAACCCTGAATTATTCACGCATCGCCAATAAATTTGTTTCAATGTTTGCGACTACATAGTTTTTTTGATTCATCGGCTCACCTGTTAGGTGAAGAAAGAAATAGAATAAGGGCCTCAAATTTG
>WQWL01000215.1 GCA_009785345.1 Oscillospiraceae bacterium | reverse complement strand
TCTTTATCGCTTGCTTTTTCTTGTGAAGCCCATACAAACGGTGCGACGGTTGGTTAAATCGCGAACGGTTATGTAAGGTGCGAATAACCCCTCACCGTGTTGAACAACGCCTTTAAACCTTGGATTACGGCGGTCTGTTTCGCTTGTGCTTGAAGCCCTAGGCAGTCACAAAAGAGCGGGTCAAGGGGTGTGCCCCTTGTGGGGTGGTGGGGCAACGCCCCACTGTCTTAGGTTGCCTGTGGATAAGTCTGGGAAGCCCGATTATTAGTGCTTTGCACAACATTTTTCTTTTGATTTTTTTGTATATGTCTACCATACACGCGCGCACGCGCGCGCATACACACGCCCGCGCACACCCTTGCTTGTTAGCTTGATTATAAACATGATTTAAAACCTTGCTTAAAACCTTGCTTTCGGTTGCCGCAAAGCCGCTGAACATGCTGGCTACGAGATTCAGAAGTGTACATTCATTTCCCAGAAGTGTACATTCATTTCCCCAGAAGTGTACATTCATTTCCCAGAGGTGTACATTCATTTCCCCAGAAGTGTACATTCATATTGACGGTACACCTATTATGTGTTAGTATTTTTTTGAGGTGGTAGAAGTGCTTGACAGAGAGCATGTAGTGACGAAATTTAATCCATTAAACACTATGCGAGTAAATAATATGACTTTACAGGAACTGCGCTTATTTAGTGTGTATCTAAGCCGTATCAACAAGAACGACCCTAGTTCTAGGTTTGTTCATTTCCATATTTCAGAACTGCATGATATTTTTGATATTGGTGAAAAGGTAAACAAAACGTATTACGAAAATATCGCAAAAAACTTAATGAATAAAAATGTTACAATTCGTGATGATGATGGTTTTTTTGTTTTCGCGCTTTTCAGTGCAGTATCTTTTGGAGGTAAAGGAAAACACGAATGGTACTTGAAATCCCTTGAAAGACTTAGAAATAAGGCTGAAAGTCTGGGGGAATTTGTAAAAGATAAATTTCAGAAACGGTTGTCAAGAGTACCAGATATGGACGAAAACGATTTATACTTCACAATAATGGCCAATAACGATGCTATGCCTTTTCTTTTTGACTTTAAAGACAACTTTTTCAGCTACAAACTCTATAATGCATTAAACTTGAAAAGTAAAAATCAATTACGAATATACGAGATTTTAAAGCAATATGCCTATATTGGTTGGAGAATAATATCTGTTGATGAGCTGAAAGCCCAAATAGGTATCGAAGATTATGAATATCCAGAATACAAAGAATTTAAAAGACGTGTTCTTGAGCCATGTCAAAAAGCAATTGACGAACTTACAGACATTTCATTTACTTATGAACCTCACAAAAAAGGTGCAAGAGGCAAAATACTACAACTAAAATTCAATATCACCACAAAAAAAGATTTCAAAGACCCTTTATCACTTGAAAAATTTATGGATATTGCGTCACAAAATGTTATTAATGTCACACCACTAAATCTTAACGATATAGACCCAGACGAAGCAGAGGAACTGTTAGATGCAGGACTTATCACAAAAAAAGAGGACAAGCTAATATTCTTACGTAATGCAGTCAATTCGGAATTTGACATTAAACAAATAACCATTCTGTACGATATTGTGATGCACGATATGCCTCACCTTACAAGAGATAATACATGGGTAGACTGCTATAATCATTTCATGGCAAAATACAACTATATGAAGCAAAAAGACGGAATAAAAAATCCATTTGGTTATATGAAAAGTATTATTGGTACACCTTTAGGTTAAACATGAACATTCGGCAATCAAAGGGTATAGAAGGGGTATAATTTTGACTAAGGTGGGCGAAATAAGTCAACGTGTTATAGATTTACTTAGCTTAGACATCGAGGCGGGGACACCAATTTATTTGAGTGTCAGCAATATAGAACATATGGTTAATAGTCATCCATACGATTTTGAAAGTTATGGCATGGACTTAGAAAATATACTCAAACATCCCGACTATGTAGGGATTAATCCAAATGACCGTTCCATTGAGTATGTAAAACTATTTAAAGTACAGAATAAGGAATATATCAAAGTTGCTGTCAGAGTTTCCGCAGGTGGTAATTATTTTGCTCGCTCTCTTTACTCCAGAGATACCCGTAAAATGGAACAATTCATTAGAAAAGGCTACCTCTTGACGTACTAGGACAAACTTATGATATAATAGCTTATCTTTTGAGAAGATTTAGAGGACGGAACGGGCCGCCGTCGCCCCCGCCACCATCTGAGGGTGTAGTGGCATTATGGGCTGGAGATGCAGGAGTGTCGCCCTGCCTAAATTTTCTCTTGTTTTTGATTTTTTTACTCCGCTAGAGTTATAGCGGGGTTTTGTTTTTACATTGGAAAATAAAAAACCCGTACATAGTGAATGGTTTTTTGATAAGCGTCAAATAGAGTTGCGTCTGTACAGAGGCGACTCTATTTAGAAGGACTTCTAGCCCAGTAAACATGCGGGGTAAATTTGCTAATTACGCCTTTTATTACGGTTTACTACGCCTTTTATTGCGGTTGCATTTGTTGAAAGTGGACATTTGATAAAGTATTGACCCTATATGGCTGAAAGCATATAATTAGCAATGCAAGAGAACACTTTAATTATAAAAGTTTCAGAGGACGGAACGGGCCGCCGTCGCCCCTTGCGAGAAGTACCCGCTGCCGTGGATTCTAAAATCACAGCGGTTCACAAGGTTAGGAGATGTGGGAATGTCACCCCACCTAGACTTTTATATAGCTACAGTATAAAATCGCCCTCCTTTTTGGAGGGCTTTTTTGTTAATCCTTAACTTTTTCAATTACAATTTTGTTGTCATACACAATTATTTTCACTTCGTCCTTTTCTTTTACTCCAAGTTGATTTCTTATTGCTTTTGGTAAAAGAATACGTCCTAACTCATCAACAGTTGATTTCATAACAAATCCCCTTTTCTAAATACTGCCATAGTCTATAAAACGATTATCGTCACTTTGTAAACTATAGGTGCATTATAGACTATAACTTAACATAACATCAAGGGGTGCTGTCTATGTTGAGTTATCAGCCATTTTGGGCTACATTAAAATCAAAAAAAGTGAGTACTTATGCCTTAGTAGAGAAACACGGCATCAGTTCTAGTACTATAAACAGAATACGAAAAGGTAATTATTTAAGTCTTCGCACGGTAGATGATTTATGCATTATTTTAGATTGTCGCATAGAAGATATTGTTATCTATGTTCGCGAAGATGACATGTGAAAAAAAGCAACCACTGCACTATTAGTAATCAGAAACACGATATGAGACTTTTTTGTTATTCATCTTGGGACGTTGGCATAGGAACGTCCCAATGTTCTGCAAGCAGTTTGGTGATTAGATAGTTTAAACTTGTTCCCTTCGTAGCTTTAAATTCAGCTACTTGCTTTCCAAATTCGGAGTTTTTGCGATAAGC
>WQWL01000214.1 GCA_009785345.1 Oscillospiraceae bacterium | reverse complement strand
TTCCGTGTATTTTTTCACAATACAGCGTTGTTCGTCAGTTAAATACCAATGGGTATTCGCCCTCCTCACGCCTTGTCTTGCAAAAAAATAAACAAAAATATTATGCAACTTTTAGATTTTACAGACCACTATATTATGCGACATGTCAAGATGCACAACACAAATGTATAAAATGCTGCAAAAAGTATCGCTATAAACAAAACACTAGAGGAAACAACATGAACAACAGACAGACAACTATGTTTGACAGCACAGAGCCGATGGGACCACTTGCCAGTCGCATGAGACCTCGTGACCTCGATGAATTCGTCGGACAAAGCCATCTCTTGGGTGAAGGCAAAGTACTGCGACAAATGATAGACAGAGACATGGTATCATCCATGATATTCTGGGGACCGCCCGGAGTTGGTAAGACAACGTTAGCAAGAATTATTGCAGGCAGAACCAAAGCAGAGTTCGTGAACTTCAGTGCTGTCACAAGTGGTATAAAAGAAATAAAGGATGTTATGAACCAAGCAGACCGCATGAGTGTGTTAGGTGATAAGACCATCCTATTTGTCGATGAGATTCATCGGTTCAACAAAGCGCAACAAGATGCATTTCTACCGTTTGTTGAAAAGGGGAGCATAGTCCTTATTGGAGCGACAACAGAAAACCCATCATTTGAAGTAAACTCAGCTCTCTTATCACGTTGCCGTGTATTTGTACTAAACGCATTAGAGCAAAAGGATTTATTTAATTTACAAAAACAAACCTTAGATAATCCACGAGCATTTGAAAATAAGAAAATTATCATTTCAGACGAAATGCTTAATATAATAGCAAGTTTCGCCAACGGAGATGCCAGAACTGCACTTAGTGTATTAGAAATGGTAGTGTTAAATGGCGATGTTGATGAAAAAGGCATAACCGTTACTATGGAAATGCTGGAGCAATGCATCAGTAAGAAGTCGTTGATTTACGACAAAAATGGCGAAGAACATTACAACATCATTTCAGCGCTCCACAAATCTATGCGAAATTCGGATGTAGACGCATCGATATATTGGCTTGCAAGAATGTTAGAAGCGGGGGAGACGCCGCTATATGTGGCAAGACGGATTGTACGCTTTGCCAGCGAGGATATTGGAATGGCAGATAGTCGTGCATTGCAAATCGCGGTTGCGGCGTATCAAGCTGCCCATTTTATAGGTATGCCTGAATGCAGCGTTCATCTTGCACATGCAGTTACATACATGGCACTCGCGCCAAAATCAAATGCATTAGACGTAGCATATGCAAATGCAGCAATGGACGCAAAAAATATGCTTGCCGAGCCTGTACCAATGCACATCCGTAACGCACCCACAAAGCTGATGAAAGACCTGGGATATGGCAAAAACTATGTATACGCACATGACAAAGAGGACAAACTAAGCTCAATGCAATGTCTGCCGGACAATCTATTAGATCGTAAATATTATGTCCCAACAACACAAGGACAAGAAGCACGTGTAAAAGAGCGTATGGAACAAATAGAAGAGTGGAAAAAAGCACACAGCGATGAATGGTGATGTGACGCACAATTCAACGTAGAAAAAGTCATAACTTTTCAGCTTGAACCACATTTTGTGGTTCAAGCTGATTTTTGATACTTTATTCAACTAATCAAAAACTATCAGCGCAATAAACTCTAGCGTAGTGTCGCCAACATTTTTTATCGAATGACCCTCGCCATTGAGTGTAAGAGTAGTATCTCCTACATTAAGCATAACGCTTTTGCCATTGTCATCATATTTAGCAGTACCACTGATGATATAATACGATTCCATTTCACCCTCGTGAACATGATAACCAATTGAAGCACCAGGCTCTAATGTTATCTTAGCAAAAAGGCGCCCCTTATTATACAGTTCATCCTTAGTTAGAAAATTCTCAATCTTGACAGAACCATCACCACCACGCATGTTTTCGAGTATACTAATTTCATAGTTCGAACTATTTTTTATCATTACTTCGTCTCCTTTAAATTTCGTCATTCTGCGACGACCCGCAGAATGACGTTAGTTTTTCATGGACTATTTGACATTACCTCTTAATTATATTACAAAGTTTCCATCTTTGAAGATTACGACTTCTTCGCCATCTGCTGTTGTACCGACAATGAACATATCAGCAGAACCAAACATGAAGTCCTGATGATTATCACTGACATTCAATCCCTCATCGGCACGTTCTTCTTCAGGCATTGCACCGCCACCTTCAATACAATCCGGATATGCACTACCAAGGGCCAAGTGACAACTGGCGTTTTCGTCATATAATGTGTTAAAGAACAAAATACCTGTATTTGAAATCGGTGAATCATGCTCAACAAGAGCGATCTCACCCAATCTATCCATACCGGGAATATCATTTATCATCATTTCAAGATGTTCTTTACCGACCTTTGCATCAAAGGAAACAACCTTGCCATCCCTAAAAGTGATTGAGAAATCCTCAATAAGATTACCGCGGAAAACATTGGGCATTGTACCAACAACAGTTCCGTTAACACCATCAGCCACAGGAGCTGAGAAAATTTCTTCTGTTGGAATGTTGGGGAGGAAATGGTGACCATCTTTTGCCACATCGCCGCCACCTAACCATTTGTGTTTTTGTGGAAGCTCCATATACAAATCCGTACCTGCGCTGTTTTTCAGATGGATTGATTTGAAGCGATAATTATTGAGAGAATCTACGCGATTTTTCAAAGTGTCAATATGTGTATCCCATTTCTCGACAGCATCACCATTACCCACACGAGATGCAACAAAGATATTCTCCCAAAGTAGTGACATTGCATCATCAGAGCTTGCAGCATCAGGGAACACTTTATTTGCCCATGTTTCAGACGGCACAGAAGCGATGCACCAGCGCACTTCACCTGTGATTACCTTTTCAAAATAATCTTTGAGCGCACCGGAAGCAGCAATACTGGATCTACTCAGTCTACCGGAATCCACACCCTTGTACGCTTCAGGATCTGATGCCTCAATGTTTAAGAATGCAGCCCCCTCATTTGACAGGCTATCAAAGAACATTTTATCCCAAGCTGGAAATGTATCAAAAACCTTGTCATCAGCCATCAGGAATCGAGTACGATTGCAAATTTCATCAACCCAACGCATATAGACATTAGAAGCCCCGGCTTCAAAAGCAGCCTTCATAGCTTTGCGCGCAAAAAAAGCACACTCAACTTTGCACGAAATGACAAGCACTTGACCCTGTTGAAGATTTATACCTTTGCGTATAACAAGCTCAATATACTCGTCAAGATATGCCTCATTGTATAAATTCTTACTCATGTTTCATTGCTCCTTATATTATTATTGTCTATTTATTATTTTAACCTGAATTATTCACGCATCCAAAGCGAGAGTCAAACGATCCTCATATTTAGATCACACCTGTCGCTTTTCAACTGCAAAGTTCGCAAACTTGTCTAAAGTAATGTCACGTACCCCGAAAAG
>WQWL01000213.1 GCA_009785345.1 Oscillospiraceae bacterium | reverse complement strand
GAATGGAGCATTATAAGCGTATTGGATTCAAGGGTGCCTAGGGGTAGTTAAATAAAGATGAAAGAAATTGAAAAAATAATAAGCAGTGAACATAGTAATATTGCAGGGGTGGTTGTATTGAAAAATGGCGATACGAAATGCGAAAGCTATTTTAATAATTGCAATGCAAATAGCCGAATCCATGTTTATTCAGTATCAAAAAGTATTATATCTGCATTGATAGGTATTGCCATAGACAAGGGGTGTATTCAAAGTATAGACCAAAAGATATTGGATTTTTTTCCGAATTACACTCCCAAGAAAAATGAATGGACAATCCAAGATGTTACAATTCGAGATATGCTTACAATGTCCGTTCCTTATAAATATAAATATCCTCCCTACACACATATACGATATTTCATGAGTAGTGACTGGATAAAGTTTACGCTTGATTTAACCGGAGGCAAAAAGACTATTGGAGAATTTAGATATGCTCCGCTTATAGGACCAGATATTTTATCGGGTATTCTTGTAAAAGCAACTGGAGAATCTGTTTTAGATTTTGCAACGAAAAATCTATTTTCTCCGTTAGGAATTACCGTTAAAAGTAGTATCGTTTTCCGTACAGCAAAAGAGCAGTTTGCATTTAACAAAGCTACAAATATAAGCGGATGGGCTTCAGACAAAAATGGAATTAATTCGGGTGGTTGGGGGCTGACATTATCACCTATGGATATGGCAAAGGTGGGACAATTGTATTTAGATGGTGGGGTATGGGGCGGAAAGCAGATTGTATCTACTGATTGGGTAGACGAGAGTACGAAGGAACATAGCTATAGCAGGTGGAAAGAATTCAATTTAGCGTATGGATATTTATGGTGGGTGATTGATAATAACGAACGTACATTTGCCGCCATAGGTGGCGGTGGTAATATGGTTTATGTGAACAGGTCGAAAAACATTGTAGTTTCTATTGCTTCTCTTTTCGACCCAAAAGTCAAAGATAGGGCTGGGCTTGTGCAAAACAGAATATCGTTTATCAAAAAGCATATTGAGCCAATGTCCTAGTGGTCTGTAACACCTAAAAGTTGCATATTTCCGTGTATTTTTTCACAATACAGCGTTGTTCGTCAGTTAAATACCAATGGGTATTCGCCCTCCTCACGCCTTGTCTTGCAAAAAAAATAAACAAAAATATTATGCAACTTTTAGATTTTACAGACCACTAGCCTACATTTTGCTGACCTCCTTATAATACTCAGTTAAAAAATCTACTAGAACATCTTCGTCAATACATGCTACCATTGCTTTTGAGATTGCCATATCTCGTGTCATGCCTTATTTATACTTCAATTTGCTTTGCCAACATTGGTGATGGCGAGTGCGGGCGAAGTATCGGACATTTGTGCTGCTTATGACTATGTGGCAGCAGATGCCTCTTATGAAGAAATGCCGCCGGAGATACCAGCAGCAAGTCTCCCTAAAGCAGAAGAGTCAACATATGATACTTCAATTGAGGATATTCTAACTGAAAACAATCAGGCAGAAGATGAAGATACAAACATTAATATAGTAATCCCGGACTATAATTCAAATCATGGAAATGAGTTATCTTATTACGAATACGGATATGTAGATATTGTTCGATTATCTGCGTACACCCCTGCTGGTCTTACAACAACACATATAGTTTTTACAGAAAGCGAACTAAGAGGTGCCCTAAACGCGTCCGGCAATCGAGTTATTCGTTTGATGAATGATATAATCCTTGCAGATGAGACTGTATTACCATTTGCCGGCGCAAGCACCACAGTACACATCTATAGTCATACAGATGGTTCGTTTGCTATTAGCAGAGGCACCTCAGAAAGTCGGCATATCACTCTAATCGGCAGTCGTGTGCTTCACTTATATAATGTCGCACTTACACGAGCACCCGGACCTATTCGTGCAGACGGCAGTATTACCCCAGGTGGACCTGCCAATAATGGCGGCGGTGTTCACTTAAATGCCAGTGGTACGCGTTTACATATGCACGCAGGCAGTGAAATAAGTCATAATAGATATGTAGGTCGTGGCGGAGGTATATTAATATCTTCCGGTATCGTTACCATGAATGAGGACTCGCTAATATATAGCAACAGGTCGAACCATCCGTATCAAACTATTCCAGGAGTGAATAGCGGTGGTGGTGGGGGTGTTGCTATCGATGTTGGGGGTACGCTTAATGTTAATAATGGCACTATCGCCAATAACCATGCAGAGCACATGGGTGGTGGTGTTTCTGTTGGTTGGACTGAAGCGACTGCGGGCGCAAATTTTAATATTAATGGTATTCGACTGCTAAATAATTTTGCTCGTGCCAGTAGATGTAGGTTTCCATTATGATCCAACATTCCTGAGTAATCCACGAATGGTTGCCATATATGAAATAGATACTGATCTTCTTACTTCATTCCAGACACCTATGTACCATAGCCTGAGAAATGATGGAATGACAACAGAGGAACTTCTCGCAACTGGAATGTTTAATAATGCGCGAGTAAACATTGCAGAAGATATAGGTGGTTATGCATTCTCATACTTCCTTTATTATGAAGGAGATTGTACAACTGGTGGAGTCTATCACGACATTGGAGCAATTGTAGTTGTAGTAAAAATAAGAAACAACATATTTACAATTGCGAGAGAATGAGACATTATTTAACAGGAGATGCGTAGCGGAGGTTGGTAGTGCTTCGATGGTATGTGGCGATATTGACACCGTCAGAGGGCAAATAGGTGGTGACAATTACCGAAAGACTGTAGTATAATCATTGATAGAAAACGCAAAAATAGAAATAATTGGAGGCTATAATGGCGCGAATTGAAGTTTTTTTGGATCATACATGACCATATTGCGTTACGGGATTGGATTATCTCGCGAAATTACTACCTAAATATCCACAAGCAGAAATTGAATGGAAACCTGTTGAAGCGCATCCGAGATTAGAAGAACCTGAACATAGACCATATGTGGATTTAATTGTACGTGGACACTTATTTATTAAGTACACAGGCGGCAATGAACTTGATTTCATACAGAGAGTATTTAAGGCTCATTTTGAAGAACAGCTTTCGGTAGAAGATGTTTCAGTACTTGTAAAATGCGCTGTGGATGTTGGCACAGATGCCACAGCATTTCAAGCAGCTCTTATGGATGAAAAGTATGAAAAGGCACAGCTTGATGCCAATGATTATGCCTATGAGCGTCAAAAAGTATGGGCGGTTCCTACATTCATATGCGGAGAGATTAGGCTTGATTCTGTCGGCGGGATAGGTGTCACAGAAAGTCAGCTTGATGAGTTTCTGGCAAAGTCTTGTAAATAAAACAAAACAATTAAACTCGCCGGTCGTTGTGACGGGCGAGTTTTCATTTTGTGATAGGAAGCAATGTTCTACCTAAATTCCGCATGAGATTATCATATACGTGCTACAAAGCACTGCAACTACTAATGTTTTCAGAAAAGGCAATTTTTGTGTATATCCTAAATTAACATATGATATCGCAAACCATATTT
>WQWL01000212.1 GCA_009785345.1 Oscillospiraceae bacterium | reverse complement strand
TACAAATACCGGAGCATTTATTGGACCGGCACCTACATTTGACACAGGGTCTAGTTTGTTTTTTGACACAGAGGTTGTGAATAAAAGAAATGTCTCCAGTAAGCCATTTTCCGTTGATTTCGAGAAGCAAATTAAGCTGGTAGAAGTTGGTGTATATCAAGATCAAATCAAGCAAGTAAAAGGCCTTTACAAAGATGTGTTCTGGGAGTCTTTTGAAAAAAGTCCGGAACCACAGGAAAGAAAAGAGAGACTTGTGAACGCCGTTGGGAAACAAATTGATGCTCTTTTTTCAATGTTATGACCTCTAAATAAGCGTTGAAGCTTTCAACATAATTTTCGAAAATTCATGTTTTTCAAACAAAGATTGGAAATGTGGCTATCGTAATTATGATTACTTTAGTGTCAGTTCTTCATTCTTAATAGGGTGATATTGTGATAAACACTTGACTATTTTACGCAATCTTACTATAATGAGTATATTGCGAAGCGTATTGAGTAAAAAGATGGGAGGTGCGGTATGTTCACTCGTGCCCTCGTTTCACAACTTGTAGAGCGGCTAAACGAACCGCGTAAATTTATTCAAATTGTCATCGGCCCCCGTCAAACAGGCAAAACAACGGCGGTGGTTCAGGCAATAGAAAAAATAAAATGCCCACAGCACTTTGTTAGTGCCGACGACCCGAATATCATATCTGCCGAATGGCTTCGTAATGAATGGATGCAGGCCCGCATTCTTGCCAAAGCAGAAGAAACGATTCTTGTAATCGACGAAATTCAAAAAGTCGGCGATTGGTCGTCTGTCGTAAAAATGCTTTGGGATGAAGATACTCGTTTGCGTATATCTTTGAAGGTTATTTTAACCGGCTCATCATCGCTACTTTTACAAAAAGGTCTATCTGAATCACTTATGGGGCGGTTTGAAATCCTATACTCGCCGCATTGGAGTTATGCGGAATGTAAAGAAGCGTTTAATTACAGCCTTGAAGATTTTCTTTTCTTCGGCGGTTATCCCGGCGCAGCAGTTCTCATCAAAGACGAAATCCGTTGGGCGCGGTATATCGGCACATCCATCGTTGAACCAACCATTTCACAGGATATTTTATTGATGGAAGAAGTGCGAAAGCCCGCTTTGCTTCGTTCGCTGTTTATGCTCGGCTCTATATACAGCGCACAGGAGTTGTCGTATACAAAAATGCTCGGACAACTTCAAGATGCCGGAAACACTACGACCTTAGCGCATTATCTTGATTTACTCGGAAAAGCAAATATGCTCACCGGATTGCAAAACTATTCGGGAAGCCAAATACGGATTCGTAAAAGCGCTCCCAGATTGATGGTATACGATACCGCTCTTATGACTTATGCGGACGGTGCTAACAGGCGGCGTTTACTTGATAGTCCAACGGACAAAGGACGGCTCGTGGAAAGTGCTGTTGGCGCGTATTTGCTTGCGCGCAGCAAAGAAGAAGGCTTTGAAGTGTTTTGGTGGCGTGAACGGAATCATGAGGTTGACTTTGTTATAAGCAAAGGAAATCGCCTGACAGCCATCGAAGTCAAAAGCGGCAGAGTGAAAAACACAGGCGGTGGCATGGTGTTTAAGAAGCTGTACCCCGAAGCGTTGGCGTTGATTGTCGGCAGCACGAATCTTGGGCTAGAGGATTTTCTGTTGGGTAAGAAGCAGTTGTTTTTATAGATAATACTCGGCAGGGATATCTCTCAATATAGTATGAATGAATCAATGTTAATGAAGATGATTTGGCTTCATTCCAAACCGATGAAGCAATGCAAGGGGCGCGTCAATTTGCCCGGAGTATTTTAGGTCACAGTTAGATGCGCTCCGAAGATTGCGGATTTTCTAAAAGTGTGATATTATTCAAAAATATATTGTATGTGGGAGGAGGTTTGCATTTATGTGTGATCACAGTAAACTACACATTATTACGGGTAAAGTTGTGGATGCTGCAAAAGAGAGCCTCGGCACTAAGCTGGTCAAAGTTATACTTTATGGCTCCTATGCTCGTGGTGACTATGACGGCGAGTCAGACATTGACATCATGGTGCTTGCCGATATTGCGCCTAATGAAAGAGGGCGCGAGCGAGACAAGATATGGGAAATACTTGGCTATATTGATTTGGATTATGATATAATCCTCTCCCTTAATGTAACAGACAGTGCCACATATTATAAGTACATAAATGATTTGCCGTTTTACATGAACGTGCATAACGATGGGATGGTGCTCAGTGCCTGATTTCAATGATAATCGAACTTCGCTAATGCGAGTCCGTCTTGGACGAGCGCACGAATGTTTAGAATCAGCATCCAGAGAAATCGCAGCAGGTGCATATAAGGAAGCAGCAAATCGCTCGTATTACTGTATGTTTCATTCAATAAGAGCTGTATTAGCGCTTGACGGGGTAGATTTTAGGAAGCATTCAGGGGTAATAGCTGATTTTAACCAGAGGTATATAAAAACCGGAATTTTTCCGAAAGAGTTTTCAAAAACTATAAGGAATGCTTTTGAAGTCAGAAACGATAGCGATTATGATGACTATTATGTGATATCAAAGGAAGAAGTTGCACAGCAAATTAGGAATGCAGAAAGTTTTCTTGAGGCTGTAGAGAAATATGTTGTTTCAATTCAAGATGAACACAACTGGACTTGATAAGAGTGAAATTAAAAAGCTTGGGAATTAACAGAGTTCGATATACTTACTTAGGACACCGTGCGGTTTTACCGTCCCGGTCTTTGTGTCATTGGCGTTGTTGTTGATAGTGAGCTTGGCAATGAAGATGATGTGAATCCTTCAGCAGTGGCTGCAAGCTTTAAACGACCGGAAAACGAGAAAGGGGGACAAATGAAATGCGCTACACTTTTATGAATAAAAATATTGAACTGTTTGATATCGAAATGGATCGAGGGCAAGCTGAAAGTATTTCAAATACAAGGCAAGAAAATCAACATTTGGTTCCTGTTTTTCTCACACCAAAAAAGAATATGGGGATATCAAGAAGAGATTTTAACGATTGGTGGCAGGGGCGAAGAATACCTGCCAGCCGCAGTGGAATAAAAGATGCGTTATGGAAAATAAATTTTGAGCAACCCAATCAAATTGGTCTGGATGAGCTTGCAGAAAAGGCTCTTGGACTGAGCTTGTCGGATCAATTTTGGATTAGACCGAGTGAAGATGTGAAATGGGAAGATGTCAATTTCTTTAACAACGGTTTTAGTAATGATATTGGAACATTGTTGATTTCCGGCGAATGGAATGGTGGGAATCTTTCGTCACCGGATAATACATCTGACGGAGTTGTTAAAAAGAAATGGAAAATAGTTGATGGGACAAGGTGTTTGTTAAAAGGCAGTTATGGGGCGCCGTGGCAAGCACAACCGTTTCGCGAAGTTTTTGCAAGTCAGATTGCAAAGCTGCTATTGGGTTCTGAAATGGTGGTTCCGTACAGTATTGTTGTTGAGGAGCAAAAAGGTGCCAAGGTTTATTTATCGTCATGCCCTAACTTTGTGACGACAGATACTGAATACGTAG
>WQWL01000211.1 GCA_009785345.1 Oscillospiraceae bacterium | reverse complement strand
TTAACACGTCCGTCGCACTGTACGTCAGTTCATCAATACTGAAAAGCACTCGTGGAAATCCGGATATTTCTATGATTTCTACATCATCTCCGCATGATGCTAAAATAGATATGCTAAGTACCATCATGGCTAATATTATTATTCTTAGAAAATATTTTTTCATGGTCATCATCCTTCCTAATTGTATATCATTCTTACACTGTCTACATCAAATGGCAGAGGGGCCTCTATCCTTCGTTCAAGCACAAAAGTTCCGTTCATTATAGAGTTCACTAGATTCCCACTACTGTTTACAGGATCATCATCAAGCCCTATCACGTGACCGAGTTCATGCGCCATAACCGATGCCGCAAGACCATAGAAATTCTGAAAATCTATATTACGCGCATGAAGAAAACCTTCGCTTGTATTCAATTCTATCTGAAAACTATTGAGCCTCGTGCCTGTGCTGTCTCTGGTATACGTCACACCAAAGTCATAAAAATCAAACTCCCTTGCTTCAACAGTATTTCTTGAAGCAGTGTCAAAATAAAAATGTACTCCAGTTTGACTTGTTAGATTATTCCAAATGCGAACCCCTTCTTCTATATGTCCATAAAGCACCCTATCCTCATGCTTTCTCATTGAAATGTTCGTTATCCCCGACTCCGATCTTGGCCACCAACTGCTAAGCCGATGAGTAACATGTCTATCAGGATCAGTCCACCTTGCCCAATATCGCCTATCGCTATTCGGCACATCAGTGTTTGGAGTTATCAACGTCCCTCCCATATTTGCTTGAGTGTCAAACCAACCTATAAAGTGAAAATATCTGGCAAATATAAGACCACTGTGTCTTCTTGTATTCACAGTTGGTAAAGTTCCTATTGTTCTCCCAACCGCTCGTCGCCAAACCTGCTCTAGCGGTGTGCCTCCGTTTCCATCAAAGGTAAGTAATACCTCAGATGGTGTTACATCGATTACAAGCTGTGCAAACACATTGCTCGCACTGGCTCTGACAGTTATTGTCACACGTCCTGCATTTCTGGCCGTGAGCAATCCGGTGGATGAAATGGTCGCTACTGTGTTATTACTGCTCGACCATGTAACATTTCGATTTGCCACATTTCCTGGTAGTATGCTTGCGGTTAGCTGATGAGTCGAACCCATTGTTATTGTGCCACCCGGAGCATTCCCTATGGATATATGTATTGGAACATACTGTATTGCTCCACCAAAATACTGCTCAAAAATAGCTCTGGCATTATTTCCTTGAGTTGCAGGAATCATGCCTATAACATCCCTGCCACTATGATGCTGCAAAAGTGACATAAAGTGGTTTAATCTACCTATATCCGTATTAGGCAATTGATTAGCTGGTGCTCTTTGAAAATGCCTAAACGTCTCTGTGAATGGTTGCCAACCAATTTGTCCTGCAATACTACCTAAAACATAGACCATGCTATATGGACTGTAAACACCACGCCGCAGAGCTTCGTTATGGTTGATCTGACCTAACCCGCGTAAAGCATGGCTTCTCATATACTCTCGAAATTCTCCACCTCTAAACACCCTGCTGTTTGGCGCATTTACCATGTGTCTACCGGTAACAGAATAATAGTGATATGTAAAGAATATCGCAAAGGCTTCTGTTTCAAAGCTCCATCTAAAGTTATCAAAATTATGACCTATTTCGTGAATGGGAATTTCTGTGGTTTCTGCACCTGTTGCTCTCATCATTCGTGCATGGTCAATCGCATATAGATGTCTGTCATTATGCACATCATGTAATTGCCAAAATATCGGCCACCCTGACCAACCTTCAGTATACCTCGGCAAACCTCTGGTATTCCTGATTTCCATTCTGCCGTGAGTATAATACTGAGCACCGCCAATAAAATCACGGATTACATAAAACGCTTCGTTTGTAGCATCTAAAAACCTATTTCTTAGCGCTATGCCTGTACTATCTGTTCCTAGTGCATCAAGAAGTGTCCTGTCCAAGCTGAAGTCAACACTACTTCTTGAGAACCAACTCAACTGCAAATCCGGAAAATTAGGCGGTTCAAGTATAGCCACAACCCATTGCATTCTCACAATGTCATATGTGAATGCTGCAAAAAAAATAAGGGGTGTTTGGTGATAAGTTTGTCGCCGTATATCTTTGTGATACTGCTGCTGGTTGAGTTCCCCCATGAAGCAATACCGTCCAACTATTATTTCTTGGATTGAACTTGTCAAGAAAATTTAAATTTGCGTTATTATTCGCATACCACACATCAAATGTAACCGACACAGGCGTCCTACTCACAAAATTTAGGGAAACTAGGCTATTAAGACCTGAAAAAGCTTCTATATCTTGTGTCCGCTCTTCAACACCAGCATCATCTTGTATGTCCAAAGTGTCAAAGCTTGCAAGTGCTTCCGGAACTGGCAAACTTAACATGCGTTCCATAATTACATCATAAAATTCTGATATATCAAACTCCGTTGCCCTAAATTCAGCTGCATCAAACTCTGATGCAGCCTCTTCACTGACGTGACTATCAGGAAATACCAACACTCTGCCATAACTATCAATTATTGTGTCATCAAAATCTAATCCAAAAGCATCCATATCATGACGGCTGTGATTGTCTGCTTCTTGAAAACGAAAGTCCACTCGATATCCACTGATCACACGTAAAAATGCATCATTAATCACTTCATCATCATAAAGCCCGAAGATGCTTCTGTAATTGTGGAATATGTATGCACCGCTGTAGTTAGTACCAAATAATTCTCTAAACCTTTGCCGGAGCATATTGTTATTGTAGCCGCTTTCCATCAGATATAGAAAGTTTCTCCGGTTTTCGCTCATGTAAGCTTCTTCATATGTGAGCGTTTCTTCAAGATATTCAAGCAGAATTGGGTCGTATTGCATTTCCCCATCCGCCGGTACATCAACACCTGCGCTTGCTCCGACAATCATACCAAGCATCATCGCCAGCGTCAATAAAATACAGACGAACTTTCTTAATTTTGTTCTTACCATTTTTGTTTCCTTTCGAATTTTATTTATTTTTGCATTCACAAAGCGTCATTACTCATTTGGATCATGGGGTCTGAGTACGCCAGCGCCAATGGTAGGTGAATTTCGCCCTCCTTCATTCGTTATTTTCAGCTTCATGAATGCCATATAAAAACAGCTAAGTCCCGCAATGATTTACATCACGAGACTTAGCTATTTTTTCGTACTATTTTATTTTTGGAGATGCCAAAATGGGCAGGGTTAGCCGAAGCCCTGGTGCCCTGGTGCCCTGGTGTCCTGGTGTCCTGGTGTCCTGGTGTCCTGGTGTCCTGGTGTCCTGGTGCTAATAATTGTCCTGTTCTTTTGCATCTTTTGTCAATACCTTTTTCGATTATTTTTGATGATCGGTCATAGAAAATTCCCGGTCACAACATATTTGAAATAATGTAAGCCATTTAGGCGTAAAAAGAACCTCGTCCTTCGTCCCTCGTCCCGGGCGAACAATTTGTTCGAGCCGCAGCGAGTTTGTGAGCCCCGTCCTCGGGAGTTCTTAGAGGG
>WQWL01000210.1 GCA_009785345.1 Oscillospiraceae bacterium | reverse complement strand
ATCCACAAATTACCATTTAATGAACGATTTTCGCTGATTGAACCACCATACATCGTAAATTGACCAGAATTTCTAACTCCGCCGCCACCAAAAACTGAAGTATTTCTACTAATTTCGCCGCTACGCATGATAAAGGTACCATTGCTACCTACGGAAATACCAGCACCTCTGCTAAAACGTGACGTATTTCTACTAATCTCGCCATCATACATTGTAAAGGTACCAGAACGAACAAACACACCGTCTCCGCTATCCTGCGCACCATTATCACTTATTGAACCACCATTCATAATAAACTCACCGCTAGAGTTATAAACACCACCGCCATCGATTTGAGAGGAATTAGCATTAATTAAACCATCATTCATTATAAAGATACCACTATTGTACACACCTCCGCCTGAAGTTGTTGTAGTCCATGGACCAGTTGCAAAATTCCGACGGATTTCACCACCATTCATGGTAAATCTTCCATTGTTATTAACTCCTCCGCCCCTGAGAGCAAAATTGTTTTCAATAATGCTTCCAGCGTTCACTATAAGCTCGCCATTTGTATTTACAACAATACCTCCAAAATTAGCGGGGCCACCAAAAAGCCCGACACCTCTTAGCGTAATACCATTCAGATTCAAAGTGCCATCCACAGTAAAGTGTCTTGCATATGCAGTTGGTTGATATAGCGCACCGCCTCCTGTGAGGCTTACTATTTTTCCTGCAGGAATGTTTAACTGTGCTTCCATTGTTATGCTGCCAACAATATCTACAGTATATGGTCCATCGGTTATCATTGAGTTTGTGAATACATCATAGAGACCATCCCAATCAGTCACTATGAAGTCTGTATATGCTTCGATTTCAACATAATCGCATTCACATTTGCAATCATAATCACAATAGTACTCACACTCGCACTTGCATTGTTCCTCGTTGCAGTCTTCATCATCGTATTCATACTCGTCCTCTGATTCGTATGCATCATACTCATAATGTGAATCATCGTTTTGACTAATACTATTATCATAAGGCGATTCTATATCCGCATTATTGCCTATATCACCATCCGTACTCTCGTCTGAAGCTGACGAGTCCGGTTCATTGCTTTCATCCCCGGAACCTTGCTCATTATCCGATTCAGAAGCTGCGTTTGATTCAGTTTCATTCAGAGGAACCTCGTTCTGCGCATACTCATTTGGTGCTTCCATCACAGCAGTATAATATGCATCTTCGGCAGCTGCTAGTGTCGTTAGCGATACTATTGATATCACCATCATAATTACTGTTATTATAGCTATAATTCTGTTTTTCATTTTGCTTGGCGTTCTTTTTATGTAGTTTGTTGTCATGGCTCTACTCCTATGCTTCAATTCTGTTAAAATCATATCGCAGTTTGTAAACTAATGTGTAATATTTATACCATACCCATGATAATATCATAGTATATGCATTATGAACATTAAAATATTCATAATGTTTACAAAATGTTCACAAACAGGCATTTACATCGCTATATTTATTCATTGGTGGGTATAAGGAAAAAATGTGAGTGTAAAAAGCCGCGTTACCACTCAAACATATCTCTAAACTCAATTAATCGGATATTTTCTCGTCCTGCGGCATACTCATGTGCACCATGAGTAAATCCACTTTTTGAGAATAAATAATAATGTTTTTGCTTAAACTGGCGGAACATTTTACACTTCTCAATCAGTCCAATAATGGTTGATTTATCAAGTTCCTCATTACGCCACTTGCATTCACCGAAAATTGCTTGTTCATCATTATTTGAATATGCAATAAAGTCAATTTCTGCTTGCGATTTAAAGTCAGGGTTATTACCCCACCATCGACTGATATTTTGAAACTCAAAGGGCAAACTGTCGTAAATACTCCACATATATTCGACACACAGCTTCTCGAAAACCTCGCCCATAAAATCGGTAATGTGTGGCTTGATGCGGCTGTACACCATATCCCCTTTGTCGAGTGCGACTAATGACATGTTTGGATATACAAACCGATACCAAAAGCGAAACATTCCGTCCTCAAGCCGGTAGGTAGTCTTGCGACTACTTGGTTTGTCCATTGCGGGGACTTCTTTTTTAACGATGCCTGTATCAAGTAGTGACTTCATGTAAGTCGCCACAGTGCTGCTCTCCTCACCAACTTTGCCCTTTATGTCTTTCATTTGTGAGCCACCCGATGCAATCGCTGTAATAATAGATTGATACAATGCGGGTTCTTTGAATTCTTGTTTGAGCAAATTGCCAGTTTCTTCGAACAAATAAGCATTACGGTCAAAGTACTGACCTTTGATGTTCATATCTAGAGACAAGCCATCGTTAAACAACGACAAGTATTTGGGAATCGCACCTGTCACACCATACATCACCGCTTGATCTAGCTTTGAAAAATCTGGTGCAAACTGCCGCGACATCTGAAAGTCTACTGGTAACAACTTAATCTGTCCTGTGCGTCTACCGTACAATGGGCTTTGATATCCCAGCACTTGGTTTTCCATAAACGACAACGATGAGCCGGATAAAATCAGCATCATGTTGGTTTTCAGAAATTTTAGATCGATAAACTGCTGCAGTATTGAAATTATACTCTCATCCGATTGTGCAAGATATGGAAACTCATCAATGACAAAAATGAGTTTTTCTTTTTGTGCAAGTGCGTAGACTCCATCTAATGCATCATAAAAGCTGCTGTAAATTGGGGCGTTTTCATTATTCTCATATATGGCTTTACTTAGCAACTCAAGGTTATTTTTATATGTGCCTTTGCCTACAGCCGTGAAAAAAACTGCTCTTTTATCGCGAATAAATTCCTCAATTAACTGTGTTTTGCCTACACGCCTACGCCCGTAAATAGGGATGAATGTGAACTCATTCTTTGTGTATTGCATTGATAGGGTTTCAAGTTCTTTTTGCCGTCCAATAAACATTGCCCCTTACCTCCTTTAGGCGAATATGTATTCTCTGTATACCCTATTTTGCACATTAAGTCAATATAAATTTACTAAA
This sequence comes from Oscillospiraceae bacterium, assembly GCA_009785345.1. Taxonomy (GTDB): domain Bacteria; phylum Bacillota; class Clostridia; order Oscillospirales; family Oscillospiraceae; genus WRMH01. Next base: position 606 of record WQWL01000210.1, on the reverse strand, counting down.
TTTAAACCTACTGTTTTCTGAAAATTACTTTTTTCTCTCATTTATAGTACCAATCATAGGGCTAAAACATTGATTACAATTCTAAACAAACGAGGTAAGTCTAGTCTCGCAACTATGCTTACCTCGTTATTGTTATTATGCCCATATTCAGACACTTCATATTTCATCGAATATACTTTAATGTTCAATTATAGTTTTCTAATCATCCGATTGTAGCAGAGCCAGATTCCAAGAGGAAGTATTAGAATGCATGACCGCCAGTGTTTGTTGCACGATTAATTCGGGCATTACCAAACGTTCTGATTCCTAATATTTCCTCTGTTGTCACCTATCTTCGCTTGCTCTTCCTACTTTTCTGAGTCGCTTTATTCCTTGCTACCCCTAACTTTCGCTACCACACAAAGACCTACAATGATAGTAAGTGCCAATAGAGCTAACCATAAAAACACATCGCCTTCAATACCGGTTGTCGGAAGTGCTTGCTTTTGATTGTCATCTCTCGGGGGTGTCGTAGTCTCGTTATTATCATCGCTATCATCGTCTCCGTTGCCGTCTCCGCTGCCGCTTCCGTTGTCATCTCCGTTGTCGTCTCCATTGCCTCCCCCT
>WQWL01000209.1 GCA_009785345.1 Oscillospiraceae bacterium | reverse complement strand
GTTGAATTTTGGTAAATATTACCATTCCGCTACGCTCCATGATAATATTTACCAAAATTCAACGAGAGACGTTAATCCATTAAGAAATTTTCAAAAAAAGTCTTGACAAGCCGACCACTTTAGAAAAAAATGAAGGGGATTATATATGGAATTGGATTTTGTGAAAAATGAACTTGAGATACTTGCATTCTGGGAAGATAATAAATGTTTTGAAAAATTGCGTGACAAAAACAAAAATGGAAAACCGTTTCGTTTTCTAGATGGACCAATTACAGCAAACAACCCTATGGGTATACACCATGCTTGGGGGAGAAGTATCAAAGATATTGCTTTAAGGTACAAGGCTATGAATGGATTTTATAGCCATTACCGTAATGGTTTCGATACACAAGGTTTGTGGGTTGAGGTAGAGGTTGAAAAGGAATTAAACTTTAAAGACAAGAAAGATATCGAACGGTTTGGTATGGAAAATTTCACTAAAAAATGTGTGGAACGTATACAAAAATATTCAGGGATTATAACTACGCAATCTAAGCGTCTTGGGCAATGGATGGATTGGGGGAATTCATATTTTACTCATACAGATTCGAATATTGTGTCAATTTGGCATTTTCTAAAAGTGTGTAGTAATAACGGATGGATAGAACAATCGCATCGCCCTTTGCCTTGGTGTCCGCGCTGTGGAACTTCGCTTTCTGAACATGAAATGTCAGGGTCGCATAAAAATATAACACATACGGCAGTATACGCAAAGCTACCGGTTATAGGACAATCTTATGATATTCTAGTATGGACTACCACTCCATGGACGTTGACTGCCAATGTAGCGTTAGCAGTCAATCCGGATTTTGAGTATGCAATTGTTGAGGTAGAAGATAGCGATCGTCCATTTGTTCTTGCAAAAAATGCGCTAAGCATAATTGATAGAGGTCGTAAAGTTTTGGGATTTATCAAAGGTAGTGAATTGATTGGACTTGAGTATGAGACCTTTCTACCTGACTTATCGGTTCAAAAGGATTTGTGTCACCGAATTGTTGCTTGGGATGAAGTAGAATCAAATGAGGGGAGCGGGGTTGTCCATATAGCTCCTGGTTGTGGTTCAGAGGATTTTGAACTTGGTAAAAGTGAAGGATTAGTAGAAATATGCCCTATAGATGAAAGTGGACGATTCAGTGAACATTATGGGTTCTTATCAGGTAGGGCTACAACTGAGGCGACTCCTCTTATTTTCGATGACCTTTGTAAGCAAGGGAAATTATATAAGACACATGAATATAATCACAGCTATCCTGTCTGCTGGAGGTGCAAAACAGAGGTTTTATTCCGCTTGGTAAGTTCATGGATTATAAAAACTGATGACATAAAACCGGAACTCATAAAGGCTTCTGAAAGTGTTATATGGGATCCTGCATTTGCGGGTAAGCGTATGCAGGATTGGCTAATCCATATGGGGGATTGGAACATATCACGAAAGCGTTTTTATGGGTTGCCTTTACCATTTTATCTTTGTGATAAATGTGAGCATTTGACAGTTATAGGCTCTAGAGAGGAATTGAGGAAATTAGGGGGAGATAAAGTTGACGCTCTTCCAGAGCTGCATAGACCATGGATAGATTGTATTGCCATAGAGTGTCCTAAATGTGGTGCAAGTGTTAATAGGATACCAGATGTTGGTGATGTGTGGCTAGATGCAGGTATTACACCATTTTCTACGTTAGGTTATTTTTCAAATCATGACGAATGGGAGAAATGGTTTCCTGTCGAATGGGTTGTTGAGATGAAAGAGCAAATCAGACTCTGGTTTTATTCTCTATTATTTATGAGTGTTACTCTTACGGGAAAAGCACCATACGAGCGTGTGATAGCACACGGTGGGGTTGTGCAGGAAGATGGAACTAAATTTCATAAATCGGGATTTATGATACGCTTTGATGAAGCAGCAGAGAAGGTTGGAGCAGATGCTGTACGTTATTTGTATGCTGGAGCAAACATATCCTCTGATGTACGTTTCGGATACAATTTATGTGATGATGCGCGCCGAAAATTACTAGGATTATGGAATATTTATACTTTTTTTATTACTTATGCTGAAATTGATAAGCCCAAAATTACAAGCGAATTATCACATGACCTAATGGATGAATGGCTTGATAATCGTTGTAAAAACTTTGTTGAGACAGCTAGAAAATGTTATGAAGAATACAATACGGCAAAACTTACAAGGGAGTTCGAGATGTGTGTCGATGACATTTCAAACTGGTATGTAAGACTGTGTCGCAGGCGTTTTTGGAAACATAAGATGGATGGGGATAAACAACTTGCTTATAATGCGCTATACTTTGCTATTAAGAGATTGTGCCAAATTATGGCGCCGGTTGTTCCTTTTATAACAGAATATATATGGGTAAATATGATTCGGAAGTATGGGGAGGCCGAAATATCAGTTCATCTTTCCGATTTCCCTGAATTTCAATCTTACAATATGCTAATCTTAGAACAAGTGAAATATGTACGAGATGTTATAGCTAGCGGGATGAAATTGCGAAACGAAAACCATATTAAAGTACGTCAACCATTGTCTAGTTTGTATATTGACACAGAAATAAAAGAATTGTGTGCTAATTTTTTACAAGCAATCAAGGATGAGCTAAATGTCAAAGAAGTTGTGTTTATTGATGACTGGGATGCGTTGCGCAATGAGGCAATTAAGCTTGATTTCAAGGCTGCAGGGCGTATTTTGAAAGAAAATTTAAGTTTAGTAAAAGACGCAATTGACAGTTTAGAGCCTAGTCAGATGGATGATTTAGTAAATGTGTTTAAATTAAATGGGGAAATAGAAATTAAAGGTCATGTGTTAACTCAAAAAACGGTTCGTATAACGAAAGTTGACAAACCTGAGATAAAGATAATATCTGACAAAATACCGTTGGCGTTTTGTGTAACAATGACCACGCAGTTAAGACGCGAAGGATGCTATCGTGAATTACTGAGGCATTGTCAGGTGTTGCGCAAAGAGGCGGGCTTTAATGTTGCAGATAAAGTTACACTTGAGATTTATTCTGATAATGAGTATATGATGTCAATCATAAAAGAAAACATAATTAATATCGAAAAAGAAGCTCTTGCAACGATAACAATGCCTGATAAAGTGATAGTGAAAAAAGAAATTGAAGTGAATGGCAATGCAGTAAGCCTTATGATTGGAAGCGAGAACTTTCACATCACCAAGCGCTATGTGATTTGATTTGGGTTTGAACTGGTATCGGAATTGCAGACAAGTTAATTATCAGTGAAGCCACTTTTGCAGTTAAGCTCTAGTGTCAATCAACATCTAAAAGGTTACATAAGTGTAGGGTACAATCTTTTCAATTTTATTCTTGCATCATCGGTCGTAAACTGCCAATCAACTCCTTTTTGAGCCTGGTTTCGTTGAGTGTGCCATATTCGCAACTCGTCATTAAGGGATTCAATATCCGGTATACGTCTATCTCCAAGACACTGCGCTGCCATTGCAGATAACTCACATTCGGCGATATTTAGGGTCTGCGGTAAAATGTGTATTCGCATCCAGTTCGGCAGGCAATCGCATAACATCCGGAATATTATTCGCATGTTATCCGGCACGTGAATCGCACGACATCCGGCAGCCGTAGTGTTAGTATCCGAGCGAAGCTCGG
>WQWL01000208.1 GCA_009785345.1 Oscillospiraceae bacterium | reverse complement strand
TTTGCCGCCATGCGGTGCGGAAAAACCTTGAAAGGCCACAGGCATTCCGGCGGTTTTTTCACTCCGCATGACAACAAAAATTCGGCGGCAAAATCGTCAACTTATTTCTTAACAGTTCCTAACCCCTATATTAGAAATCAATGAATCTTTGCAAGCAATTTTCTGTCATTCGTCGTTAAAAATCCTTGAAAGACCATCGGCGTTACTGCGGATTTTCGCCTTGAATGATGAGATGAAAAGTAATCTCAAGTAATCAATATAAAAAGATAAAAGCCTTTTAACATAGAGTGAAAACTACATGTTAAAAGGCTCTTATTATCTGATCTGTCTCAAAGCTTAAAGTCATTTACATACATTGGAATAGTCGTTTATTTTGAAATACAGGCTCACATGTAATATTAACTCCAAGTTGACGAAAGACGACAATATCTACTTGTGAAAGAATAACACTCGAATGCGCTTCTGATTGTCTGAGCTTTGGTAGCTGTGCCAACACTTTCTCAGCCATTTTGTCTTTTGCAGCATTAATTGCTAGTGCAAGTAGAACTTCATCGGCTTGTAGTCTTGGGTTTTCGTTTCCAAGATATCCAATTTTTAATTTTTGAATGGGCTCAATTTCATTAGGTGATATCAGTAAAACATCATCATCAACATCAGCTAAACTTTTCAGTGCATTAAGTAGGGCTGCTGCAGAAGCGCCGAGTAAAGATGATGTTTTGCCTGTTACTATGGTACCATCGGATAATTCAATTGCGACACAAGGGCTTCCTGCTACATCAGCTTTTTGTAGGGCGTGAGTGACGGGAGACCTTTCTTCCGGTTTTGTATTTGTGCTATTCATTAACAGCTCAAGCTTTGACAATGCTGTTTTTTGAATTTTTCCCTTTGCATAGTCAATTTGAGTGTGGAAAAAACGTCGAATAATTTCTTGTTTAGAAGCGATTGCACAAATATCGTCATCAATGCAATATCCGACCATGTTAACACCCATGTCGGTTGGGGAGTGATATGGACTTTCACCCCAAATTCGAGTAAACATGGCATTAAGTATAGGAAAGACCTCAATATCTCTATTATAATTTACAGCAGATTCACTGTATGCTTCAAGGTGGTATGGGTCAATCATGTTTACATCATTAAGGTCTGCGGTCGCAGCTTCATATGCTAGGTTAACCATGTGCTTCAAAGGTCGATTCCATATTGGAAAAGTTTCAAATTTTGCATATCCGGCTTTTACACCGCATTTATTTTCATGATATAGCTGTGATAAGCACGCAGCCATTTTTCCACTGCCGGGACCGGGAGCAGTAACAACCACGAGTGGTCTCTTTGTTTCAATATAATCGTTATTGCCATAGCCTTCATCACTAAGGATTAACTGAACATTTGCAGGATAGTCGGTATCCGGAATATAGTGCATTATGTAAACCTTAACGCCAAGAGATTCGAGATGCTCTTTGAATGTGTCAGCAGCATGTTGTCCTAAATATTGCGTAATGACGACACTGCCGACATAAAGATTATATTCCCTTATTTCATCAATCAGTCGCAACACATCATCATCATATGATATGCCCGTGTCGCCTATTTCTTTGTTAGAGTCAATGTTTGAAGCATTAATAACAATTACAATTTCGGCTTTGTCAGCAAGAGTTCTTAGAAGTTGAACTTTAATATCCGGTTCATAGCCGGGGAGTGTGCGAGCGGCATGATAATCATCAAAAAGTTTGCCACCAAATTCTAAATAAAGTTTGTTTTCAAATAGCTCGATTCTCTCAAGAATTTTTTCAGATTGTAGTTTTAAGTATTTTTCGTTGTCAAACCCTATTGAATTCACACTGCTTCTCCTATCAAAAATGCTAGTACATATTGTATTATGTTATGAGCATTCTAATGGAGCAAAGCATGGTTGTCAAGGGAAGAAAAAAGTTAATGAACATAGCGTGTTTTGTGAGTCAATTTTCTTGACACTAATGTTCAGTTATTGTTATAATATTTCTCACACTTTAGGCTTGTTGAGCCTCTAAATCTTATACGACACGCGAGAGTGGTGGAATTGGTAGACTCGCTGGCTTCAGGTGCCAGTGTTCTTCACGGACGTGCGGGTTCGAATCCCGCCTCTCGCACCAAAATGCACCATATACCTGCAATTATAAGGCAGATATATGGTGCATTTATGTATACTATTTTTAATCAGCTTTCTTTGCAAGCGATTTATCTGCAGGCAGTATTATATTGAGAATAATGCCCACAATAACTGCAATTGCAACACCTAGGCGATCTAGTGGAAGATTTACGTCTCCAATTGCAATTGTTATTGGATTACCAAATCTCAAACCCAATCCAACAACGAGCATTACTGAGACTATTATGCAGTTTTTCATATCTGCTAAATTTACTTTTTCATCAACCAAGTTTCTTATACCAACAGAGGCAATCATACCATATAAGATGAATGATGCACCACCTATGATAGCATCAGGTATGGAGTAAATGAGAGATGCAAATAGTGGCGAAAATCCAAGTAATATTGCATAAATGCCCGCAAGTTGCAGTACTCTTGGATCAAAAACCTTTGTTATTGTTACAACGCCAACATTTTCTGAATAAGTTGTTGTTGCAGGACCGCCTATTCCTCCACCGACAATGGTTGCAACGCCATCACCGCAGAGGGTACGAACCAATCCCGGCTCATTGATATAGTCTTTTCCGGATATTCTACTTAAGATTACCATATCACCTATATGCTCCGCTATGGTGGCCAAGGCGAATGGCATCATAATCAATATACTTATGAGGTCAAATCGTGGCAACATAATTGGTGGCAGTCCAACTACAGCTGTTCCGGCTCTGCCGAAATCCAATATTGCGGACCCATCGGAATTTGACATTCCGAAAGCAAAATGCATTACAAGGGCGATGACATATGCTCCGGCAATGCCTATTAATATGGGAATGATTTTGGACATTCCTTTGCCCCAAATAGAGAATCCAATTATAATTGCAATGGTCACAACAGCCAAAAAAATGTTGCCCGCTGATTGATTAATCGCAAACGGAGCAAGCATAATCCCAATAAGTATGACAGTCGGAGCGGTTACAACCGTTGGTAGATACTTCATAAACTTTTTGACTCCAACGATTTTTATAGCCAAGGCCAACACTAAATATAATAGTCCTGCAACCATTATGCCGCCTGTGGCATATGCAAGTTTTTCAGCCTGCGCCATTCCTGTTCCGGCAAATGGACCGGCTTCAGCATCTGTTATTAGTCTGATTCCTACCATGAACGCAAAGCTTGAACCAAGAAAAACTGGTGGTGCTTTTTTGGGACCCGCAATAATGTGAAAAATAATTGTTCCTAAACCCACAGCTAGTAATGTAACTTGAACCGATAGACCTGTTAGAATCGGAACTAAGATTGTCGCACCAAACATCGCAAAGAGATGTTGAAGACCCATCAAAGCTCTTCTCCCATTTGATAACCTGAACTGCATACTCATCCTCCATAAAATTATTTTGTTTTCGGCTAATATTGCATGTCGCAAATAATATATCATAATGGAGGATCAATGCAAATATAAATTTGCAAAATTTTGGCAGTCACCTCAGTATAAGTTAATGCATTTTTGCATTTATGTTCTGCAATTAGTAACACTGCGTTATCAGTATTTTGTATTAATAAAGGCTTGATTGAAAAATGTTTTTTGAAATACCCTAGTGGTTTGTGCCATCTAAAAGTTGTGTGATATTTTTGTGTATATTTTTACAAGACAAGGCGTGAGGAGGGCGAATACCCATCGGTATTTAACTGACGAACAACGCAGTATTGTGAAA
>WQWL01000207.1 GCA_009785345.1 Oscillospiraceae bacterium | reverse complement strand
CATGAAATTTTTAGTAATTAATGGTCCAAATATAAACATGCTTGGAGTCCGTCAACCGGAGATTTATGGTCATGCAAATTATGAAGCATTAGTAAAACTTGTGGAAGATACATGTGCTAAAGAAGGCATAGATGTTAGCCTATTCCAGTCTAATCATGAGGGTGCTATCGTAGATGCAATCCAAGAGGCGTTGAATGAATATGATGGAATAATAATTAACCCCGCAGCCTACACTCACACAAGCATTGCCATATTGGATGCACTTTCTGCTGTGAGCGTTCCAACGGTAGAAGTGCATATATCAGATGTTGCAAGCAGAGAAGACTTTCGCCAGGTGTCATACATCAGAGATATCTGCATCAAAACAATTGCAGGTGAAGGGATAGATGGATATCGGCAGGCTATTTTATGCTTGAAAGGATATCTAGAAGAAGTGGGGAAATAAAGTGAATGGTTTCCCACGTGCACCCTAAAAACATACCACTTACCGGTGCTTGTTTACCAGATATGGTATTGCTATTGCAAGCCATATTTTTATTTGCTAAAATGCACCCATTGTCGGACAAAATATACATAAAAAGGAATCTGAACAGGGAGGGATTGTTATTAAAGCTTTTTTCACAACGCTGCGCGAGCATAAAGTTCAATACAAAGGACTTTTACTCTTCTATTTTGTAGCATCGTTGATTATATCAGCCAGCCTTATAATAATACAAATATTCATTGGAGATATGGGTGAAGCTGCCTATCAGTTTGACACTGATGCAATCATCAAATTTTTGCTTTTGCTTACGGGTGTGATGGGTGTGAGAGCTGTTTTTTCAGCAATTAACGTCCTTGTTTTGGGTCGCTTTGCAGGAAAAGCGGGATATAGTTTCCGTGTGAACTTTGCTAAATTTTTCTTGCGCCGACCTTTTGCAAAACTTGAAAAGACCAACAGTGGTGAAAATCTATCCGTGTTTACAAATGATTTGCCTGAAGCTGTTCAACTGGTGAGTAGTGGCATATTGGAGATGGTTCAAGACTTCACCTTACTTATTGCCGCAATGATTTATATGTTTTACGTGAGCTGGCTTTATACACTAATTTTCATTGCTATGTTTCCTGTTCTTGCGATTGTACAGACATTAATATCTACACCTGTGCAAAAGGCTGCCAGAATAGAACAGGACACTCGAGCAGATTTTAACGCTGTGGTAAACGATTCTTTGCAAAATACTGCGACCATCATAGCATACAATCTCGAAGATGAGTTGGAAAACCGTTATTTAACATCGTACGAAAAGCATATTGCGGCTTCTATGCATAGGATTTTTCTGATTTCAACCATTCAAATTGGAGGCGGTATAATTTCTTTGACTCCGCTGATATATTTATTAATTGCATCAGCATTTGCTGTGGTTAACGAAACTATGTTCATATCTGAATTTATTACATACACAGGTATTGGTATGATAGCTGCTATGTGGATAGCAAATCTAGCTCAAGCATTAAGTTTTGTACGAGCGTCAGCAGCAGGAGCTGACAGGTTGAATGAATCTCTCACTGGAGAAACTGAAGATGTCAGTGATAAACAAAAGCTTATGGCAAGTGGGGATTTAGCAGTTAGTTTTGAAAACATAAGTTTCGCATATTCGGAAGATAGCGGGAATGTGCTACATAATGTGTCATTTGAAATACCCATCGGAGCAAAGGTAGCATTCGTTGGTGGTTCGGGTTCGGGTAAGTCTACGATTCTCAAGCTGTTACTAGGGTTATATGAGCCAAAGAACGGAAAAATGACGGTTTTGGGAAATGATACAGCACATGTTGGCAAGCATGCCATACGTGATGCTTTTGCCTATGTGCCACAAGATTCATTCTTATTTCCTGTGTCAATCAGTGAGAATATCACAGGGAAAAAAGAAATTTCACCCGAAGATATGAGCAGACTTGAAAAAGTTTGTAAAGATGCAGGCATATTGGACTTTATCAATAGCCTTCCGGATAAGTTTAATAGCATACTTTCAGAATCTGCCGAAAATATTTCAGGTGGGCAGCGTCAGCGTATTTCGATGGCGAGAGCTTTTTATACGGATGCCCCAATAATCCTCTTTGACGAAGCTACATCTGCTCTTGACCCGACAACAGAAACAGAAATCTTGAAAACATTGGAAGAAGCCACAAGAGATAAAACGGTAATAATGGTGGCTCACCGAGCTTCAGCAAAGGCATTTTGTGATACAGTTATCACAATGGAAGGGGGCAAAATAGTATGATATATTTTAAAAGAATATTCAGTTTTATGCGCCCATATAGAGTTATGTATAGCTTTGGTATGCTTTTCTATAGTACGCAGTTATTTGCGGGTAATTTTATCACCGGACTTATAAGTATGCTCATTATGGCAGGCATAGTGGCAGGAGATGCGGGAGAAATTGTTAGAGGCGTATTAATTTCTATTGTAATCTATGCGGTATTTTTGGCTCTAGTTGGTATAGGGCTATATCTTGGGCAACGTGCATTCCATAGAGCCAGGATGGATTTGAAGCAAATTCTATTTCGTAGCTACATTAAGAGTGGATTAGAAGCAAGTCAAGCAATGCACAGTGGCGAGGGAATAGCGAAGATAAACACGGAAGCTGACCTGGCGACAAGCGACTTGTACTGGAACGTAACGGCCTCAATCTTGAATGTAGTACTCACTTTCATGCTATCAGGAATAACCCTGTTTATAATGGATTGGCGCATGGGTCTTGCTGCTATAGGTATTGGAGTACTAGGTTTCTTTGCGCAGAGCCGGTTCATAAAGCCTGTAGCTCAAATTGGCAGAGAAAGACTTGATGCAAACTCGGTGGCGGTAACAGGAGTGAGTGATATTTTTCAAGGGGCTATACCCATACGGGCGTTTAATATGCAAGACAAAAGCCTTGATGATATTAGTCAAAAGATGAATGTGTTAAAACTGTTAGATTTGCGCCAAGCGTTTATTTCTATGTGGCAAAATCTTTTTACAACCGTTCAAGGATGGCTGGCTATTGTTGCTACCTTTGGCTTTGGTGGTTGGTTGGTAGCCACAGGACAACTAGAGTTTCCCGCATTATTACTGGTTTTACCACTGCTTCGTGTAATAGCAGAAACAATGGGTGATGTCGGTAGAGCAGTGGCAGGATTACAAGCACCACTGGAGGCAGCTAAAAGAATTTTCGATGTCATAGACAGCACGCCTGTTTCATCGGAAAAAGGAAGCATGGAGTTTGATGGGTCTGCTCTACATATTAGGGATTTGAACTTCAAATATCAAAGCGCCGAGCAAAACACTTTGCACGAAATCAATTTAGACATAAATGTTGGTGAGATGGTTGCATTTGTTGGCGCTTCAGGTTCAGGTAAATCTACAATCTTGCGAATACTGGTTGGCTTCTACGAACGCGAACATTTAGGTATGACTCTGGGAGGTGCTTCTTCCGAAGCTGTAAATCTTACAGAGTGGCGTAAGAACTTTGCCTATGTGGATCAGAGCTGCAAGTTGTTTGATATGAGCATAAAAGAAAATATTGCGATGGGGCGCAAGGGAAGTGCAGATGATTCAGATATTATCAATGCCGCTAAACAAGCGTTTGCTCATGATTTCATTGAGGGGCTTGAACAAAAATATGATTCTCCCTGCGGCGAAAAGGGAAGTACCCTCTCAGGTGGTCAAAAACAGCGAATTGCCATTGCTCGTGCATTGATAAAAGGTTCGCCAATTTTGGTTTTTGACGAAGCAACAGCCGCTCTCGATGCCGCCAGCGAGCAATCTGTTATGGATACTATTAAATCTTTGCGGAATGACCACACAATTCTAATTACGACACATAACTTGGATAATATCATCACAGCCGATAAGAT
>WQWL01000206.1 GCA_009785345.1 Oscillospiraceae bacterium | reverse complement strand
CACAACAATTTAGATTAACTCAATACAAACCCAACAAAACCGATTGCCTAAAAAGCAGTCGGTTTTGACTGTTTATTGATAACTGCATATCATGCTGTGAGCGATGTAATAGGCAATACAAATGCCCCATGAAAAGTGTTCGCCGTTTGGCTTTTATAGGTAATCGGGTTAATTAGTCACTACCTTTCCAAGCTGCCAGAATGTGGTTGTCTTGAAGCAAATACTGCTAAAATGGGTAAATGTAGTACGTAAAACATCTATTTGTGAATATTATGTAAACAGTGCGTAAATATCGTTCAATTTTGCGCACTACTATGATAGATTGACTGTGAATACTTTCACCTAAATTTTACGCATTAATGTGAGCGAAACTATCTCAATACAAGAAAATCGCAAACAAGGGTATATAATCATAAAGTAGAGGATTAAGGAGAAATATGATGGGAACAACATATGGAACACCGAGAACAAAAGGAAGAAAAAGAATCATCGCCATAATAACAGTTGCTATGGTGATTGTTTCTATACTGTCATTGACAGTATGGGCAGCTGCTGAAGATGCGTACTATACTACTGTAGCGGAAGCTCCAGGTGAGTATGTCCCAAATGCACCTCCTTCGAGTGATGCTGAATCGGATGATGAACAAGATTTTGTCCAAGAAAGTAACGAACCTGACTCATCTATTTCTGATGAGAGTGCGGATCGTGTTGTAGGTGATGGCGCAGGTGCAGAGTCACCTGATGATAACAGCAGCGATGATCATCAAGGTGATGACTCATCTAATGCAAACGAATCGGAAGATGAGTACGAATACGGCGATGAAGACTACGAAGAAAAACTATGCACTTGTGAGTGTGCATATTACTACGACTACGATTGCACTTGCGAGTGCGACGATTGTGAAGAGTACTATGTAGATATTGAGATATTCTCAGACTTCGTAGTGATTGACTGGAATGGACTCTATGACGTGTTTACTAATCTCATGACAACCGATGGACTATATACAGTTAGTGTTGTAGGCAGCATTACGATGAGTGCTCAACTTATCATTCCTGCAGGAAGAACTGTGTATCTCAGCGGTGGCGGTGTGCTATACCAGCTGACGGTAGGTACACGACATTTTAGTGTGGACGGAACGTTAGTATTAAATAGTATTACGTTGAGAGGTGCGGGGGCAACCATTAATCACCGTGGTGGTGTTATAGTCAGCGCAAGTGGAGAGCTTATTATGAATGCTGGAAGTTCTATTGAAAACAACTTCGCAGCATGGGGCGGTGGCGTGCACAATAGCGGAACATTTACCATGAATGGAGGCGCAATTCGCCAGAATATCGGAGAGGATAGCCGAGTTCCTTGGAATAGCGGTGGCGGAGGTGTGTATAATAATGGAACATTTATTATGACTGGTGGCGAAATCGCTAATAATAATGGTGATACTGGTGGAGGCATTATTAGCCATGGTTACTTCTTGTTAAATTGTGGTGTAATTCGCAACAATGGGAGCTTTGGAGGCGGTGGTGTGTGTATACGTGGTGGTGAATTTATTATGCATAACGGTTCAATAATTGAGAACCATTCGGGTACCGCTGCTGGTGGTGTGAGAATCTCTGATGGTAGTAAGTTTATTATGAACGGTGGCGAAATAAATAGAAATATTGCAAACGGCACAGGTGCGGGCATTTTTATTGGAAACAATGGAACTTTGATTATGAATGGTGGTGAAATAAGCGGGAATTTTGCACAATTTATCGGAGGAGGTATATCAAATGGTGGTCAAATTGTTATGAATGGTGGCTCAATTAGTGGAAACACCTCATATGGCGGGCGATTTAACATGCGTTTTTCTAGGGGTGGTGGCATAAGCAACAGCGGTACACTTACTATGAACGCGGGCACAATAACCGGGAACACGGCAGTTCACGGTGGTGGTGTAAATAACAACGGCACATTTATCATGACTGGTGGTACAATAGTCGGCAATATTGCACGCGAAGATGATGACGGTATTGAGTGGTATTCAGGTGTATACTTTATCGACTTAGGAACACCAAGTATGACAGGTGGCTATATAGCAGGTAATACGGATGTTAAAGTTATGGTGGTGAATGGTACTCAAATTAACATAGCACATGTGCCTGTTCTTGAGCGTACTGGATACAATTTTGTAGGCTGGCTCTTGGGAGAGGAGCTACTAACTAGTACCGAGGTAACAGAAGTGGTTATCAATGAGTCGATGACGTTTGCAGCACAGTGGGTACGTAATCCCAGCTATTGGTTTACAGTAACCTTTTCTCCGGGAACGCAAGGCACATTTACAGAACAAGTATTTACAAACATCCTTTATGGCACAACAACTCCTGCTTTTGTCGGAACACCCACAGGCAATGAAGGATGGATATTCTCAGGTTGGAGTTCTGATGTAGCGACAATAGTGACTGCAAATACGACCTATGTAGCACAATGGGAGGAGATAGTACAGACAATCCCTGAACCGCAATATCGTACTATCCGTATATATTACTATTTGGAAGGTTATGGATGCTTGGTTAACGACACGGTAAATAATGCCATAGGTCGTGAATATGTTCGAAGGGTGGGTAGTACATTCTGTTTAGAGCATGTTGTTGATAGAAACGAGCTAAACAGCGATAACGACTATGTATTTGAAGGATGGAGAGTGTATCTTGGCGATGTTTTTCAACCTACATATCTAGATATGAACGTTAGGCAGCTACACGGATCATTTGATGTTCCGGAAGTAATAAGCAAAAATGTATTATCTTTGTGCGAATATGCCCTTACATTGAGCTATGTACCTGTTGGTGAAACAATAAAACTTGTCGCAGTATGGTCAATATATGAAGCATTAAAAGATGGCAACGGGGATAGCTATCATAATGATGACGATAACAACGGTGCAACACCACCGACCGATGGCAGTAATCAGCGAAAGCTACCGGCGACTGGTGTTGAGAGTAATGTGGTCACGCGGGTGACATTACTTGTGTTCACACTCATTGTCGGCATATGCACAGTTGCAAAGGTCAGAAATATCAGCGATAAGGACAGGGCAAAATAAAAATCTAAGAAAAAGAATAGGAAAAGATTATGATTAGAACAGCAAGAAAACAAATACTTACTGGGCTTTTAGCACTATCCATGATGTTTACACTTTTACCGGGGTTGGTACTGGCATCGCCTGAAACAGTAGTGGAGGTGACCTCAGAGTACTGTTGCTACGATTGTGTGCGAGGAGGGTATTCGATCGAAGAAATTCGAGAAATCTTAAATGCCGGAGGTCAGATATATCAAGATGTCCGCGTACACTATGAAGATGTCGGAGTAGTGACGTACACTGTCCCTGTTTCGGAGAGTGAATTGGAACATTTGTTGAATATGCATTATGGTAATATTCAACCACGCAATTATCGTCCGTTTACTGTTACACAAATAAGAGATAGTGAACGCTCACATGCGGATAGCATAGTAGTTATACTTCTTAGTGATGGATTTGCTTATGAGCAGATTGGGACCTGGCCCAATCCTGCTCATAAAACAGCATTGTGGCATGCTGATCAAGTAATCACTCGTATGTTGAATACTCGTCCATTCAATCTTTTTGCAGATTTATTTACTGTATATATGGTCCACTCTTATGGGGCACCACTTGATCCAAGATTTGGCACTGAAGGCTTTGATGTAGATCAGGTTATAACCCAAGAGCTACTAGATAGATACGCACGAGGTGGTGTGATTCACTTGCACTCAGTATGGTCGCTCTGGGGCGATGTAGATGATAATGGCAGAGTAGACATAGATGACATTGACTCAATGAGAAGAAACATTTTAGGCTTAGTACCACGCCTTCCTATGAACAGAGCTCCTGGTGATGTT
>WQWL01000205.1 GCA_009785345.1 Oscillospiraceae bacterium | reverse complement strand
CGTTATTGTATATGTAACTGTGTCTCCAACATATACAGTTTCAGGAGTTGCTTCTTTTGTCAGTATTGGCGGATCGAATTGGAATGTAGCTTCAGAATAACTCCAGATATTTGGGTCAGCCGGAAATGCAAATTCCGGTCTTATTGCTCTTTCCTGAACCCTGACCATAACTGTGTACGTCACACCCGGAACGAAGATAGAAACGTTTGTATCCGCAAATGCAGTATCTAAAAACCTGGAATCGTTACGCAGGTCAATACCTTGGTTATGACCCGTTAATGGTACATTACCTGTATCAACATTCGGTCCGATAATTGACCAAAACGATCTCTCCGGCTGAGTGTTTTCGGGTAGCGTATAACCATATATATACATAAAATCGAGTGGATGATTATTACTCCAACGTCCGAGAGTTATATGGGCTGGATTACTGACCGGCTCCTGTCTTCCGGGTAAAGCTGACTCGTTGACAAACCCCAATCCTGGTTCGTGTCCGAAGCCTGCCTGGCCGTGATTAGGTGCAGTTGAAGCGTCACGGTTTAGTCGAAGAACTTCTTCATCGCTATCTTGGAGGTTTACAAAGGAATTGGTTCTCTGGATATTTACTAAGATTGTAGATGAGCGTGGTTCTTGCCATTGAAGACCTACTCCCGGCACTTCAAATTGTCGTCGTGCTTGTATTCCTAGCACATGTACACCATCTACTATATCTCCGACCGGAACCATAAACGAATACAGTTCAGGTGGTGTCGCACCAGCATTTAGTTCTGTCCACTCGTTGAACACACTATTGAACTCTGATCGGTGCTGAACGAGCATACCGGGCACTTCAGTATGAATTGTGTTGTGTCTAAACCGTACGCTTCCTACGTTTGTCAGACGAGCAAAATTGTCTACAGGGTCTATATAAACTTCTCCACGGTCCGCAATTACATATGGCATGAAAGTATAGATACCAAGCGGCTCAATCCCAAGATACCCATGCTCATGTAGATTTATTTCTTCTTCACCAATCTCAGATTCTCTTATATGAGCATCTGTGTCATCTGCCCTTGTATAGTCCATTTCGTCATCCCACGGGATGGATTCATCCGCACTCTCGTAAGTGGTCGCATTAATGATTTCACTACTTTCCGTAGTAGCGCCATCACTTATCTCGACCGTATTGCTATCCACATGCTCATTCGCGACATGGCTGTTGGCAGCAATCGCAGGCTCGTTGTTAAATGCAATTGACATCGTACCAAAAGTCATCATTAATACAAGGAGAAATGCTATTAATCTGACTCGTATACTGTTTGCGCTTTTCCTGTGTGTGGCGTTGCTCTCAAATATCTTTTTCATGATTTAGTATATTGCCCCCTCTTATTTAATTCTTCGGTAACCACTGATTTAATCAGCGACTACCAAATATATTTTCGACAAAATAACTGAACTTATCACCACCGCTTACAGCGATGTGACAAATTCATTAATGTTATTCCATCGTACTTTAATGACTGATCTGGTTTCTTTAGTTTGTTTGTCATACATTTCTATCATTAGCTCCGGATAGCCACTTTCAAACGACAAACAGGCTTGATAGTCATGGCCACTTTCTGTACTCCATTCTAAATGGTAACTATGATTGTCTGGCGATTTAGTAAAATGTGTATATTTCATTTTTGGTATAAACATAACATGCTCCGTTATGATTTTAAATAATTTAGTTTTGGTTAAAACAACTCTCATTTATATTGCCTCCGCGTATATACTATTTATACATTTCATCGCTCTTCAATCTAGTGTAGAGCTAAGTCTACATTGTCAAAAATTTGTTGTGACTGTTAGGTTTTCAATTTTTCTTGCATTATCACTTTGAATTTTCTCCCTATATCTGAATAGTGATGTTTTCGACTTTAGAAGTCGAAAAGCGGATTTGAATTACTGAGTATTCGTTGAGCATAATTGCTGATTCAACAATATGGTTTTCATTGTAGACTCTCGCAGTATATTTCTTGTCATACCTTTATTTTTGAGATTTTTAAAACTAAGCCTGTGTTCTATTAGTTTTTTGTAAGACGCACTTTGCTTTTTCTTAATTTGTATCATTAGCATAGGAAAAGCATCTTTAATCATGTAACAGGCACGGTAACGATTACCGCCCTCCGTGCTCCACTCTAAATTGTAATAAGTACGGCAGGGTGATTCTATAAAGTTCGTGTATTTCATTTGTGGTAAGGACATATATTCCGCTATAAGTCTGTAAAGTTTTGCTTTACTCGCTATTATCCAAGTCATAATATTCTCTCCTAATTCCTTTTTCTACAAGGCTTTGCAATGCTAAAGTGCGACTTATTTTCTAAGATACATTGATTTTTAATAATTAGATTGGAAAACGTTGTGAATTGTACCATTTGAGTGGCTAATTATTATATTTCAGTGTATTTTTAACCACTTTTAGGCTACAAAATAATACAATTTGAGATACCCGCTAGAAGCAATAATAAGTTTTGTGTAAGCGAGAAGACCCTCGACTTGACGTTTTTGTCTAGCTGAGGGTTCTCTTTTAGGGTGTTATGCTTGCTTATTATGCCAATCCAACATATTTTTACAATATTTTAATGTTGAATATTCCATAAGGTGTCTTTTTGCGATTGTTAGAATTATTTATCAATCCCTTGCCCTCTTTAGCAAAGAGGGTGCCGCCGCAGCGGCGGGTGATTTGAATTCTTAATTTATCAAAAATAATTTATCAAAAATATTGCACTAATGTTAATATTTTTATATACTATCAAATACAGGTGATGATATGTTTCCTCAGAATAAAAATTTAAAGTCTTTCGCAAGAGAATTGCGAAGCAAGCCAACAAGGCAAGAAAACCGACTTTGGTATGAATTCCTGCGCAGATATCCGATACAGTTCAACCGCCAAATGATTATCATGAACTATATAGCAGATTTTTACTGTGCAAAGGCTAACCTTGTCATTGAGTTGGATGGTTCTCAACACTATACAAGGGAAGGGACAGCCTATGACATAGCAAGAACAGAAGTGCTCAATTCATTGAGCTTAGAAGTACTTAGATTCAGTAATCTTGATGTTGATAATAATTTTGTTGGCGTGTGTGAGGAAATCGATTTGACAGTTCGCAAAAGAATGGAACAATTAGCTTGTCCCGAGGATTGACCGTCGAAGCATGCACTCAAATATATCCAGTTTTCAAATCACCCGCCGTCTGCGGACGGCACCCTCTTTGCTAAAGAGGGCAAGGAATCATAATTGTTTATCATAAATATTCATTCTTAATTGACTGTATTCACAAGAATATACAAAATGGCATGACAAGAGACAAGGCTATTTCATTAGCTATCGATACATGTATTAAGAAGAATGTATTGTATGAGTTTCTGTCTGATCATCACTTGGAGGTGGCAAAAATGCTAAACTGGGAATATGACGCTGACATCGAAAGAAGAGTGCTTACCGAGCAGGGAGAAAAACGCGGTATACGAAAGGGACGTGCTGAGGGACGTACGGAAGGACGTACAGAAGCGGCTGATCTTATTGCTAAATTAGTTCAGCAAGGCGTGTCTCTTGACGAGGCTTTGGAAAGAGTGCGCTCTGATACGCAGTAATATCAATTTTGACGCGCAAATTGCTTATGACCAAATTCATTCAATATAATGGTAAGCAATCCGACATTTAGCGCTTTTTAATTCGTTTTGCCATAAGCGAGAACCCTCGGCTTGATGCTTTTGCATCTTGCTGAGGGTTCTCTGTTGGGGTGTTATGCTTGCTAATCTAGAGCCTGCGGAGAAACTAGATTTTCGCAAAATACCCGCCAAAAAATATATTTTTGAACATCCTGAAAATTTGACACAAGAGCTCCCTAAGGAGATGTGCGACATTCATGCAAAATATGTT
>WQWL01000204.1 GCA_009785345.1 Oscillospiraceae bacterium | reverse complement strand
GGTTAATGTGTCCTTTGAACCACTTAAGCTGCCTATAACACTTGAGCGCTTTTTGACTCTGCCTGTTTTGGTTTTATATTCAGGTAAGCTCTCATCACAATGAATAAAGCTTTCAAGTTCTTTGATCGTCAATGTTATAATTGATCCCTGCTTCATCACACGCTTGGGTTAATTTTTCCAATAACCCTCTTGGTATATTGATATATCCGTTCTTATCCACGCCTAAATATATTGAGCTGAAATTATAATAATTTGAATAACCAAGCCTCTTGTTCTTGTGGAATATGGGATTGTCGATTGTTGCCATACACCTTATCTGATTTTGCAAGCGCGGGTTAATATTGAGCGTATCAACATAAATTCCATCAGCTAGGACAATAGAAAGAGTACCAACTACATCATCAGAACAAAGGCGCTGCTCACGATTCCAAGGCTTAGGTCTGTATTTTGACTTTGAGTAGTCAGAAGATATGTTACTAACAGCTAAATCGAGTTGCCACTCACTTATCTTACTTTCAACTTCTTCAGGCATCAATTTATGAGTTGCAAACAAGTGATTCAGTTGGTTAGGGTACGCATTCCAGTTTTCATCAACGAATACACTATTTCCTTTTTTCACAGCTTGTCCTTGGAGCGGTAGCGCAATGAGATTCCCAATAGAGCTTGATACATTCTGCGAAGGATACATCCTATCATAATACTTAAAGGACTTGAGATTTACAGAAGATGCACCTTTATCGAGTAATAAAAAACCAAAATTCCTTGCGGTTGCCGCACTAATAGGTTTGCTAAACAAAATCCACAGATGAGCCCCTCGACCAGAGCGTGACCGTTCAACAAGCGCATCAATTCCATTTGCTTTGCAAATCAGTCTTAGTGCTTCAACTTCATCATGCCACTCATTATCACTATTTGCAAAATCATTTCCCTCGCTCCCTTTTTCATGATTATCAAAATCAAACACAATAAATCGGCATGTCCCATCGCTATGCAATGGATAAACGCCGATTACATCTGTCCCATCTTCTCTATATCCATTTAAGTGAGACAAAATAATATCAGGTGTGAGTTTTGCCCACAACTTTAACTCGCAATCTTCGCAAAATTTCTTTTGACCTTGCTGTTTTGGACATATATCCTGCCAGCGGTTTTTGCATTGAGGAAAGTACGCACCTTTTTTTGACCTTTTTGCATAAACATCCTGTCTTCCCCAGAACATTGAGAAAAACTTATTCGCTATTTCATGATTTAATTTATATGCATTTATCCGGCTACTTTGGTCAGCATCATATTCTACAAGTTCAGTAGGATCAGAATCGAAATACTCATTAAACGCAAATGGAATGTCAGCTTTATCCAACAATGTCTTTAAATATTGATTCTCTTTTTCGAGGTCGCGAAATAAAGCTCTAAGATCATTAATATTATACGCTTCCAGATTCATAACTCGACATGTCCATTCATTTTTTACAGTTAAAGTCCGCTTGCATTTATCAGTGTTATATATGGAGCAACTTTGAAACTGCTCAAGTTATGAAAATCTAATAATATCAGATAGTTATTGAGATATGACACTGAAATATTCGGAGCGACTTTGGAGCAACTTTCACTATTTATATAACAAACCACTTCGCTTTGTTTGCGCGACCTACTGTTTGGATTTTCTCATCGTTTTTCAAATCAAAAAGTATTTTTTACTCTTTGCCCTCATGGCATCAAGGCTATCCCTAGATTATTCATTCTCTAAGGGGTAAAGTTAGGGGTCAAAACGCAAAATTCACCAAATCTACAAAAAACTAAAAAGCCCGTAGTCATTGCAACCACAGGCTTTTTGATGGCACGCCCGATAGCGCCAAATCCGAACCACTTTGAAGTGTGGTCGGGTGGATTTGTGGTTCTGCATTTTCTGTAAAGTAAACTGCATCTTTCTACGAATTTTATTACGAACTATCTACGAACTTTTCACGACCCAATGCCCACCTTTTGGCGAACCAACTCGTTCTATAAGTCCTATCTTCTTCAACTCGTCTATGTTTTTTTGTACTGCACGTGAAGTAATACCAACGTCATCAGCAATCGCTTTAGCGCTTATTTTAGGTTGTCCAATCATCAGTTTAAGAATGGACTTGTGCATCTCTTTTTCTACGAACTTTTCTACGAACTTTTCTACGAACTCATTTTTACTATCGCTTCTATTCAACAACTCCATATAAATAGCATTCGGCTTACAAAGCACCATAATGCCATCACTCATAATGTTGTATTCCGGCAACTCCGTATTATGTTTCTCACAAACATCTCTTATTTTCTCAAAACCTCTACCCCATGCTTCAATCATACCGCTCTTAAAGAAAACATTTGCTAATTTAGGATTGTGTGGTTTAGACGAGTGCTTTTCAAACAACTTTTCTGTCGATGAAAGCTCCGGTGGCATTGTGCCGCTGTTATAAACATATATTTTATCCTCATAAACACTTATTTGGATTGGGTTATTGCTACTATAATCTTTATGTACAATCGCATTTGTTAAAATCTCTCTGAAAGCCTCTCGCGGAAACATATACTTTTCAATTCTTTGAATTCCCTCATAATCTATCAATGCTTTCATGTACTTTGTGTATATCAAGTCAATCGTTCTGTCAACTTGTTCAATCAGAGGGCCATGTATCTCGTCCATATATCTCAAATCAGAATCAGTGACGAAATACCCAATCTTAATGTGCGAGCCGAAGACCCATTTGTCAGGGACTTTGTGAAATGCCATTATCGCTGCACGAGTGAGGTTATTATCGTCATATAGATGCAGATTATCTAATAACACACGATTTTCAACATTAACATCTTCAGTCGTAAGCCTGTCGCTATCAACAGCTTTTTCCTTGAATAATTCAATCGAACTTTGCTGCAAATCGTCTACAGAAACTCTCGGTATCGGAACACCATCCCAAGAGCGACCATAACTTTTTAGTAAGGCCTTTTCCAGCTCCACACCCGTCATTGTTCTCATCGTGCTACCGGAACGATAATGATATCTACCACGATAACTAACAAGTGACGGATACTTTTCTACAACAATTTCAATATATTCATTTTGCCCATCGTGATGAAGATTCACATCTGCGATAATGCCCATCGTATGCGTAATTTTATCAGGAATCCTTTTTAGCAAGTCTTGTGGATTTTTGAGCTCTACTGTATTTCCATCATTGTCCTTGCCTATGAAAAGAGTACCACCATAAGCATTTGCATAACCACAAACCCACGCCAGATATTCATCGTGCCATGACTCTTTATATTCAATGTTTTGATTTTCCATAAAATATGCACCTCCGCACTTTGGTGTCTCTCACCCAGCGTTACTATATTTTATCACACTATGCCCGATAGCACCAACACTATCTTCATCAAAAGTTCTGAAGTCACACTCTTTCAAGTATGGCTTAGATAACTTATGTGAACCTAGTGTTTTCAACCGTTTGGTTTATGTTGTTATACAAATAACAACCCTTAAAGTTAAGAGTTGTCATTTGTTCTTGTTGGCACGCCAACTAGTGCCAAATCCGAACCACATTGAAGTGTGGCCGGGTGGATTTGTGATTTGTGTTGGCACGCAATTTTTGCAGTGCCAGTAACATAACATGTATTATTCTTAAAGTCTTGATATGCTAATATTGTCGACCAAACAACGACACAAATTCGGCTAATCAGCGACATCGCCTAGTCTGTCATATATTTTCGACCGGTCGTATAATCCTAAAGTTTATTCAACTCATCTACAAATGCCGGACGGCGAGCATTTCTAAGTAGGGTCTGCGGTAAAACCCCGAAAGTGCTGAAAACACTGGATAAAATAGACGTTATGTGTTACAATAACTCCCGTACAAGCGTCAATATCTAGCGATTTTGGGGGTAAAGCATATGTATCGC
>WQWL01000203.1 GCA_009785345.1 Oscillospiraceae bacterium | reverse complement strand
TGCCGCCATGCTACGCGGTAAAACCTTGAAAGGCCACAGGCATTACTGCGGTTTTCCCACGTAGCCTGGACAACAAAAATCCTGTGGCGATATTGTCCAGTTTATTTAGTAACAGACCCTTAGTTCTTCCCCTCAAGTAGCGTTCGGTGTGACCTAATGTTTGTCGACCAATGCTGGACGAACACACGATTCACATTAATTTCTGCATAAACATCTGTGTTCGTGAGCATTGTCGGAGACAAACAGTGGGTCATACCGGACGCTATCTGAGGAACCCATGCACTAATGTATAAGTGCTCTTAATGTATAGAATATCTAGGCTTGTAACGGTTTTTCATCCGAACGCCAACCACAGTACTACTTGTCAGTCCGACCAGACTGAGTGCTGTCAAGCCAATCCAAAGACCAATTGTAGCCGGATCGCCTGTCTGTGGAATATCGCCGTCGCGATCAGGTGCGCCCGGTGCGCCCGGTCGATCGTCATCGCCATCTTTACCTGGACCATCAGGCTGCCTCGGTGGCGGTGTCGGGGTTGGTGTCGGTTGCGGTGCATACGGTGTATACGGTGGAGGCGTTGGTGTTGGTTGCGGAGGAGTTGTCGGTGTAGGCTCAGGTGTCGGTTCCGGCGTTGGTTCCGGTGTTGGTTCCGGCGTTGGCTCAGGCGTTGGTTCAGGCGTTGGTGTTGGCTGCGGATAATAATATCCTTCATAATCATAAGTATTATAAAACACTGCGGTTATTACCGGTTCTGCAGTTAGTGTTCCTGTACTGTTTGTTGTGCCAACTAAAGACCAGTAATCAGGTAAATTTGTCTCTACAACAGTAAATGTCGCTCCAACAGGAAGACCTTCTAAAATATAGTACCGACCGGCACGGAGATATATGACAAAAACTTCATCTATTCCCTCAATAGTTACTTCAAAACGGAACTCTTTATCCAAATAATCATCAGGAATATACTCTAAATCATAAAACTCCTTGCGTACAATCAATGATGTTCTCGGATACGTTTGGTTTTCAAAGCGTATGAATGCCTCTTGGTCTGATATTATATTGCCCCCTACTTCATGTAGTGACTGCCTAAAGCCTTCTGCTGGTTCTTCTCGTACTACATAGGTCACGCCGGCAGGAATGTTTGCAAATCTTATACTGTAGCCGTGTCGCAGTATGAACGGAAACTCATACTGATCTTCAGATAACTCGATAGGCTCTGAAGGCTCGTCATTTATATATACCATAATGACAATCGGCTCACCGGATGTTGCCATATCATTTAACTCGGTGTTAGTCGCAAAGGCGCCTAAAACCACAGCTTCATCACTGGCTCCAAGTGGATTTGTTTCTTCGTATTCACCGTTATTTGTGGTATCATCTGATTCTCCATTTTCACCATTTGTGTCAGACTGTTCTGTGTCATTCGGATATTCTTCGTTACCATTTGAAGTATCATCCGGAGTATCTTCAGGTGTGTCATTTGGTTGTCCATTGGTGTCATTCGGATATCCATTTGTACCATTATCTGCATCGTCTGCGTCATCTGCGTCATCTTCTTCTGTATCAGGTGTTCCCATTCTGTCTATGAAGTTACCAAAAGTGACCGTAAACTCAAATTCAACTTCTAATTGCTCGTAAGTTGGTGGGGTACCGTCCGGATTGCTTATGATTTTTTCTACTTCCAAATCACCCTCACCATCGGGGTCTGCACCATAGACATTAACAAATGGTAGTTCCCTTAATCCGATGATGGTGTAGCCTTTATAATATTCAAATAATCCGGTATAGCCGTAGTATGTATAATCGCCTTCTGTAACTGTAAAGTGTATACCCGGTGGCAAATCAAATAAGATAGCACTCTCGTCGTGACGTAGCGTGATTTCAAAGACTCCATCTATCTCAGGTATGCTACGTATCTCAGAATCAATAAGTACATAAATATGGTCTTCATCCCAAGGATCTAGCGTTATGGTAAAAGTAAACTCAAACTCATACTGTTCTTCATCCAATTCTGATCCATCAGCGTTTCGAACCTCTTTCGTTATAACAATCTTGCCATCACTATCGAAATAACCCCAGACATTTACGAATGTCACTATCTGCTCTTCGTAATATCTAATCGAACCTTGATGATTATCTACCGGCCGGAGCACAAATCCGGGCGGAACATTCTCTGTAACGACATATGTAATCCCGTGAGGCAGATTCTCAAATACTGCACGTTGCCCGTGACGCAGACGAAATGTACCGCTACTCCGAACGCTGCTGTCCACGTACTGACCAACCAGCGGTCCTTCTATACGAAAATCAAAGTCACGACCCGTGAGTTCGTCGCTATCATAAGAAAATATAATGGTGAATTCAAATTCCTGATTGCGTTGAGCTTCGGTGAGTTCGCTTTCGTCACGATTCTCAACGATTTTTTCTACAACCAATTCTCCAACATCATACACTTGATATGATGGTCCGCCTGTCGCGGGGTTGACTGCCTGCTGGCTGATGCTCTGCCATGCCATCGTACCTGTGATAGCAAGCAGCGTCACAAACATCAAGGCAAACAAGGCACATATGCCAAGACGCCATCTGTAGTTAGTGGGGTAAATTTTTGCATTCATAATAGTAACTCCTTGTTTCGATATATAGATTTTCTCATAGTCGTTGAGTATGTTTTGTTAAAATGTTCTTGCATGCCTCTATGGGCTAGGGGTTAGAGGTATGAAACAACATTTTATAGGTGGGTGATATTACCCATTCAGATGTATTTTTTGTGCATTGTTTCGTGTTATTATCGTTAAATAGTTATTCACTTCACTATATTCAACGTGATTTTAATTAGAAAGGAAATATACTATTATGAGCGATTTAATCAAATACGAGGACGTGGAAGCTAAGATTTTAGATATTCAAGGGCAACAAGTGCTGTTAGATAGTAGTGTTGCCGAATTGTATGGTGTGGAGACTAAAGTAGTTAATCAAGCTGTGCGCAATAACCCCGACAAGTTCCCGGATGGTTATATCATTTCACTGGACTTAGAAGACTGGAACATCTTGAAGTCAAAAATTTTGACCTCAAGTTGGGGCGGTAAGAACAGACCTCCAAAAGCCTTCACAGAAAAAGGTCTATACCCCCTTGCCCTCTTTAGTAAAGAGGGTGGCACCGCAGTGCCGGGTGATTTGTCTACACAGGATTATTTATACCCTTTAAGATGTATTTATATGCGTATTGTTTGTGTTATTATTTTTGATAGCAGTCGGTGTGGCTGATGGGTGCTTCTCGGAAAGGAGGAGCATGATAATTGTAGAGATCATCGCGATTATATTCCTCGTTCTATCCGATGTTCGGTTTGTACAGTTAGTGGCCAATTTCTTCCGTAAAACGAAGTAACGCCACACCCTAAATGTTAAGGCATGGCGTTCTTCAAATACACTTTGATCAGAGGAGCGGCCATCCAGACAAGAAGCCACTCGACTGCTTGCATCTTAACATAAATTTTATTCAATTGTCAATATAAATTGCGCTGATTTTACTCACTTTGTCTAGTAATCACTAGGTTTTCTTCTTTCTCGGTGGTTAAGGGTCATTTTGACTTTTTGCGTGTTTCGGAGTTTCGCGCAATGACGGGATTCCCCAGCCCCCTTCACGCATGAAGGGGGTGGCGCGTAGCGCCGGGGGTTGTCCCTCTTTCCCCAAGTGCTCACAATGAGCACTTGGGCTTTTTACTAGCTTTTTGGGGTTCAGGACAGATGAACCGCTTCTATGTGCTACAGTAGGCAATTTTTACCCATTAAGATGTATTTTCTGTGCATTGTTTCGTGCTATTATTTTTGTAGCAATCGGTGGTTGGTACATTTTGTACTGGGTTGTTCCTCTGAAAGGAGGAGCATGATAGTAATTGAAATCATCGTAATTATTCTTTGGGTTCTATCCGATGTTCAGTTC
>WQWL01000202.1 GCA_009785345.1 Oscillospiraceae bacterium | reverse complement strand
TCAATATTATATCCATAATTACTAATAAGCCAGCGTAGCATTTGATGTACTTTTTGTGACTGTTCATAATCAATTAGAACAGCATCTTCTTGGTTTGAAAATCTGCCTCTAAACGTGAATCCGCTGGTGTCATTGCATGAAAGAAGTTTTGCATTACCTGTCATTGCGTTTACATTTTTGGGGTGTTGACTTGCAATTTTACCAACTCGCTCACCAGATATGTAATCAAATGCATCATAGTCGCTATCGTTTTGTAGCTTTATGTAATCAATCCACGATTGCCTAAGCTCTTTATCTTCCCAAATGTTTGGCTCTTTATCACCATCTACTCTTACTGCAAACCGCACACCAACTTTCCTGATTTTCTCGTTATTCAGTGCTTTTGAGCCGCCATCATCGTCATATTCAGATTCTCTAAATAGGTCCCGATTTTCCAAATCAAAAATCATTGCTCCGCTACTTACATAAGTATAAATAGCATTCAGTTTAGTTTTGGCACTGCCCGAAGCACATTCTATCCACTCACTAAGGCCTTTAAGGTACACAAGTGTTTTGTCAGAGTTTATCCCTCCAACATAATCAAGCTGATCACACAGTGGATGAGCAGAAATCCCAGAAGAGCGCCCAGAAGAACTCTCTGTACAGGGTATGATAATCGTCACATCACGATTATCTCGTTCTGCTTTAATAAAATCCCCTTTATTGTCAAGTGTAACACAGATTTGTGATTTGAATGTTGTATGAAAAATAGGCAGCAAAGTCTTTCGTTCGTCAGCCTCACCCTTGTCATTATATTGTATAATCCCTGTGGCATCTTTACATTTTTCATATGTTTCAAGCAGACTTGTAAATAAACTCATTATTCATCACCGCTTTCTTCTTCAACAGACTCGAAATTTTCTCCGGCATCAAATGATTTTACTAATTGCTTCTCGTGTATTGTTCTGCTCTTTACTGTTTCACAATCCGGCGATGGAAAAATAATATATCCATCTTCCATTCTACAATCCCAAAAGCGAACACCAAAGTTCCCATCCGTTTCGTCAGGATAATTTACACCGTGCAGCATAAATCCATAATTAATCTCACCGTACTGATCATAAAAACCGTTTCCACTTCCGAACTCACACGGTTCAACATACCCTTGGCATTCACGTGTACCGAGAAACACGTCACGCCTTCCACCTTTTTCTATACTGCGTATTGCTATATTGTGGTGCTTGTGCTCATTTCTATCGTATTGTAGATTTTTCCGATTCTCATTCCACTCAAAGTGTGCAACAACTTGATACCTTACATCTTTTAAATATGTATAATATGCAAGCTCATTGCCACCACTCATTTTAATCGGACGAATTCCCTTGCCTTCGGTTTGGATTTTATTCACTATTCTTACAGCGTCAATTACCCATACAAACGTTGGCTTCCAATAAATAGATTCTAATATCCCTTTAAGCGACTGATATGTTGGAATTTGATATGAAAATTTTTCTCCACCAACTCTTGTTATTGGATCGGAAAACAACGCATATTTGCCGTATACCTCAAATTCAACTGTGTTTCTTTTCTTAACTATCTTACTCAGTACTTCCCGTTCCATCATCTCCTCCTAACAAATATACTCCATCGGATCTGCTTCTAATGTGACTCCTAGTTTGCTTGAGTAGTGCGCTTTATCCAATGTCCGAATTTCGAATTCTTCATCAATAACATGAATTGCACCCTCTAACTTGTCCATCTCCCATGAAAATAACGAAACCGTGAATTTCTCTAGTTTTCTCAAAACATCAAGTTTCTCTCTTGTAATTATATTTTTGGGCTGCTTCGACAATACATCAAGAAGCTCTTCTGCTTCACTATAATACACCACTATTGAAGTTGTATTTCTGTCTATCACGCAATACTCTTTGTCTGCGGAATTAAATGCTTGCACAATAAAACAACTACAATCTACCCCTTTTGTATTTTTATAGTTACCCTTTCCAATTTCATTCAGTGATAACATATCGTACACAGTAGTATCATTATTTACACGATAATCCATTATATTTCTTCTGTTATAAAAATAGTATTCATAAAACTTATTTAGTATTTCAGGATCCATCAAGTCAGTGTTTTGATTTTCATATATCAATCTCTCTGTTATCTCTTTACCAATCTTTATATCCTCTAGCTTATCTAAATTTTCTCCCAACAATGGTACTGCATATACCTTTTTAGGCTCTACACTCTCTCCGTTTCTATTGCATCTTCCGGCTGCCTGTACAATTGAATCAAGACCAGCCGTTGCCCTTACAACACACGAAAATGAAATATCAACACCAGCTTCAATCAATTGTGTCGTAACACAAATAACTTTTCTTTTTTTCTCGAGCGCTTCCCTTACTTTAGCAATTACTACGCTCCTATGCGCTCCGCACATTGAAGTGCTTAAGTGATATATCTCGTAACAGCTTTCGTCATTAAGCTTCTCATAAATCTCTCGTGCAGATTTCTTCGTGTTTACAATTGCCAAGCAATTACCATTTTCAATTGATTTTTCAAGAATAAACGCAGAAAACTCTTCAATGTTTTTTTCTTTTTCCGCGACTACTGCAGTTCTCTTTATGCCATCAAACATCTCGCTACAATCTATAAGATTAGGATTTTGCTCAATCAACAAGTTTTCACGTTCAGTTTTATCTAATCGCGGTTGTGTTGCAGTGCAAAGTAAAATAGTACTGTTACACACCTTTGCAAGGAAAGACACAGTTTCGTTAAATAAATGAATGGATTTTATCGGTATTGATTGAATTTCATCAAAAACTATTACCGCATCAGACATGCTGTGTAACTTGCGTAGAGCACTTGCTCTCGACGACATTACTGTTTCCAAGAACTGCACCATTGTTGTAATTATTATAGGCTTATCCCAACGTTTTGCAGCAAGCTTTCTAGCCTCTCGTGTGTTTTCATCTTCACCATCAAGTGGAACAACATTTGAATGATGCTCTAATATAATCTCGCTATCATCAGATAAGTTTAGAATTTTTCTAAGCTCTGATGCTGTTTGATCAATAATCGATAAATACGGAATCACATATATAATCCGTTTCTTTCCTTTTGCTCTACAGTGATGCAATGCAAACCGCATTGATGAAAGTGTTTTCCCACCGCCGGTTGGTACTGAAAGCTGATATATTCCTTCACCGACTGTAGCTGCCTCTTTACACTTCCTCGAGATTTCTTGTCTAATTGTCGACATTTTATTTTTTTGGCTACTAAAGTTAAGAAGACTATCTTCGAATGTGTTTATAAAACCTTCCCAATCTGGTGTAATAGGATCATATTGTTCTTCTATATCAGATAAATATGCTTCTAATCTATCTGCGTCAATTAAGCAGGAATATAAGTGCTTAACTAGTAAACCTAATACAAACTGTGCTGATTCCGGTTGATTATATTCCTCCCATATAATAGTCAGTATATTAACTATATCTTCTTTTGCTAAACTTATAATGTCATCAATATCCTTTTGCAATTGAGATAACGTTTCTTCAATATTTTGTTTAACCTCTTGATAACTATACTTTTCATCTTCCTTGCTCTTGAGACGATCATAGAATAATTTTTCACCATCAGGAGAAACTCCATCTTTTAGGTGATTATGATGAGCTTCAACTACTTGTGCTACGATCTCCTTTAACAAAATATCGGCAACATCTGCAGGATTTGAAGTAATTTCATCTACAAGAAATGCGCCTTGCATAGAGTGAATTACACTGCCTCTTTTGCCACCATTCATTATGTAATCTTGAAAACGAAAAGAAGCTTTACCGATATCATGTAAAAGACCGGAAAGCTTCGATATATTTTTGCATATTGAAAACTCGGCGGACAGTTCCGCAACATTATACAAGTGATCACCGAGTAACTGTTTGTTGGGTCTCGCATAAAAAGTATTCATACATCCCACCTATCAATTATCTGTCAGAATTTGGT
>WQWL01000201.1 GCA_009785345.1 Oscillospiraceae bacterium | reverse complement strand
GCTTCCTCACTCATTCCACCATCTGCTGCAAAGTACACACGAGCCAAGTTCATATATTGTTCGACAAAACTATTTGCGACAAATCCTCTGGCTATTTGCGTCGACATAACTGTTTCCAAAGTCATCGGGTCACCAGCCATGAAGCTCTCGTGGAATCCATCCGGAATAATTACAATAAAGTTCGTAGCATTGAAGAAAATTGCATCTTGCAAGGCATTTCTTTCGTCTTCCACCTCGACTCTATTCCCATTTTCTTCCATGAATGTTGCTAATCCATCAATAAGCGGACTTTCTACATCGCGGTTAATAATCGCAAAACTTGGAGCTTCTACTGTAAAAGTGGGATCGAAGTCATTTGCTGTCAAAGATGATATCACCACCGCCAAGCCTATGAAAACCAGAAAGTTAACCAAGTACGCTATATAATTGCGTCTAATAACAAGTAATGAAGCCTTAAATACTTTCATAACGTTGCCTCCTTGTAAGTATTGCTGTCATAATAAACATTACAATTGACATGCCCAGAACGATTACGATATTGAGAGCAAATCTCTCATAAGTGTCAAAGAAGTACAGGGCATAGAATGCGTCAACAAGTCGTGCTGCGGGATTTATCCAAGCTAAGATTGGCACTCTTTCTGCGATAATATAATTTATACCACCAACCATCAGACCTGCGAGGAACACACACACCATCGTAACAGCAAGCATTATTGATATTTTTGCTCCCTCTTTGAGCCTTGGTGTCACGCTAAGAAGTGCGCCGAATGAAATTCCAAGCATACTTCCTACAAAGCATGTAAGTATTACAAATCCTATTTGTTGCCCAAAATCAATGCCGAGTACAAAATTCATAAATGCTAACAGTACCATCATACATGTAAAATGTATTGCAAGAGCAGCTAAAAGGTCATAGAAAATTACTTTCCATCGCTTTGCCGGAGATACAGTACGCCGCGCGCCTAAGGCGGATAAGTTTGCCTGCAAATATATTATTGCTGTCCCTCCCTGAAACGCGCCATACATAGCTGTCATAGCAAGCAGTGCGTAAAAGAAATTGAGCACACCGCTGGGCGGATTGTGTGATAGAGAGATTTCTTCCGTAAACTCCATAGGAACAAGATTTGCAAGTGCTGCCGGGTTTGTCATCATGACATGCTCTATGCTGTTTTGCATTTGTAAATATCTATCCAGAAAAGTCTTTGCAACTGTTTGCTCTATTCCGTCCATTGTGACAATAAGGGTGGGAATCTCGCCTACAATGATATATCCTCGTATTTCGCCATTTTCTAAAGCGACATTTGCTTCCTCTACACTGTCATGAAGTATTAGCTCAAACAGTCCATCCTCATCTGACACAGACTCAATTGCAGTACGAAATGCAACATTTTCTTGAAACGCTGCGTCATTCACGACTCCAAGTGGGAATCTGTTTAGCATCCCTGCTGCGTCAATACCGCTAAAAACTATGTAAAACAATGTTGCCAGCACAAGAGGAAAGATTAGCGTCCATACTAAGCTGCCCCTATCGCGAATACTACCTATAATACGCTTACCAAATATATTTCTAAACATAATTAATGATTAATCCTTTCGTTATAGTCAGACATCGTTCTAGTCTTTCAACTCTTTACCTGTGATTTCAAGGAACACGTCGTTCAATGTCGGTGGCTCTGAGAATACTCTTCCGAATCCAACATTATGCTTTCTTAATGTATCCAGAACCGAGCTTAAACAATAGCTTTCTGATACACATCTTGCAGTTAATAATTGATCGTCATACTTTGCATCAATCAATCCGGATAATGAGTCAATTTCTCTCAAAACTTCATTTGATAAATCCGGTATCTCTACTGTAACCTTTTCGCCTGAACGAATCATTGCTTTGAGTTCTTCTTTTGTGCCTGTTGCAATGGCTTTGCCATTATCCATAATCATAATGCGAGTACATATTTGCTCGACTTCTTCCATATAATGAGAGGTGTAAATTATTGTCGCACCGTTTCTGTTTAGCTCTTTAATACCCTCAAGAATGTGATTACGACTTTGTGGGTCAACTGCCACAGTCGGTTCATCAAGGAAGATAAGGTCAGGCTTATGTGCAACTCCGCAAGCTATGTTAAGGCGTCTGAGTAATCCACCACTTAGCTTTGATGGAAGAAACTTGCGATAATCATCTAATCCTGTAAATGCAATCGCCTCTTCAACTAATGGATTGCGCTCTTTTTTGTTTGGAATATATAATCCGCAGAAATAATCAATATTTTCAATAACAGTCAATTCATTGAAAACTGCAACATTTTGCATTACTACACCAATGCGCTTTTTACTTGCATAGTTATCTGGTTTCATTGGTGAACCAAATAGGTTAATTTCACCTTTGCTGTATTTTAAGAGTGAAAGTATACAGTTAATTGCTGTAGTTTTACCTGAACCATTCGGACCCAGCAGTCCGAATGTTTCTCCTTCACGTACTTCAAGGTTGAAGTTGTCAAGTGCTAATAGATCACCATATCTTTTTACTAAATTTTTAACTTGAATCATTTTCTTTTCCCTTTCTTTTCTATCTTGTGTGTATTCTAGCAAGATAATTCGTATAAAAACAGTGAGCGGTGTCACTAATTTCATGATATACTATGTGACAAATGTCATGTTTTAAATTCTACAGGGAGAAAGTATGCAGACGCTATTTGATAAAATTGTGTTGCTTGGACTTTGTATTTTAACAATGTCGTTTACTGAAATCGAATGGTTTACCATTGTTATAATGCTATTTGCAATATTAATAAGCTCGCTTTGTGGATATTTTGAAAATAAGTACCCGATATTTCTTTGTGTCGGTTATATCGTGCTTTGTCTTTTTGTACCCGGATTATTCATGTTTTTACCGTTGATAGTTTACGACTGCTCGGCTCTAAAAGTTGATGACACTTATTTTGGTGCCGCAAACTCTCGTAAGTGGATGTTGCATTTATGTTGGCTTGCTGTACTGCCTGCAGTTTATTTATTTGATATCCCACAAATTGCAATTGCCGTTACATTATCATGCGGCATTGCTTTCTTGCTTCAACACAGAACAAATACGCAGCTCATCACTCATGATGAACTGCTTGAATTACGTGATGATACAAAAGAGCGAGCAGAGCAACTAGAGCGAAAAAACCGTGATTTGATGGAGAGCCGTGATAATGAGGTAATGCTTGCAACTCTGGCAGAGCGCAACCGCATCGCACGTGAGATACATGATAATGTTGGTCATATGCTGACACGCTCGCTTTTACAAATAAGTGCACTACGCATAACTCACCCTGAGGAAAATGACCTTACAGATGAGCTTGATATGATTAAGAATACACTGTCAGATGCGATGGATAGCATACGCAACAGCGTTCACAATTTACATGATGAGTCTATTGATTTGAAAAGCAGATTGAGCGCAATGATAGACGGATTTGCTTTTTGTCCGATAAAACTACGCTATGACGCCGGAGAATTACCGGCAGAAGTGAAGCTCTGTTTCATTGCCATAGCTCGTGAAGCATTGAGTAATATTGCAAAACACAGTAATGCATCCACTGCTACTATAACACTGATGGAGCATCCATCATTTTACCAACTGGTGATTGCAGATAACGGCAATGCATTTGCGAAGAAAGGATATACTGATAAAAATAATCGCAGAGAGGATAACAGACGCTCTATAAGAGAGAGCGGTAATAATTCCGGTGGCATTGGACTTCAAAACATATCAGACCGTGTTGATGCTTTGGGTGGAATTTTCCGTATAGAGCAAACTAAAGGCTTCTCGGTATTCATATCTGTGCCTAAGGAGAGAGGAGATAAAACAAATTGAAAATAATTATTACTGACGATGATCCTTTCATTTGCACATCACTAAAAACCATACTTCAATCTGATCCGGAGATTGAAGTTGTTGGTGTTTGTACGAGCGGTGAGGAGGCTGTTGAACAGTATGAAAGTATAAAACCTGATATTCTTCTCATGGATATTCAAATGGGTGGAATTAGCGGTTTGGAGGCTGGCGACCGAATT
>WQWL01000200.1 GCA_009785345.1 Oscillospiraceae bacterium | reverse complement strand
GGTTACTAATTTTGCGGCACATCAAAGATACGAGCCATAAGCCCATGCTTTTCCTTTGTATATGCCAATATTAACTTATGTTACAATCACCATCATATAAGTCATAAATTTAGCTCCTTTCAACTAGCTCTTTCCTAATAGAGATAATTAAATTATAAATCGAGCACTTAATTCTGTCAAGAAAAATATGTTTTTGCATGGCTTAGACTCATTTTTTGCATTGACATTGTATATACCACGTGCTACTATGTCTATGCTAACATTTTTTTTGGGGGTGTTTATCAATGCATAAAGACACAAGTATCAGTATTCGTATGGAATCCAAACTGAAAGAAGATGCTGAGAATGTGTTAGATCAATTTGGTTTAAACATGACTACTGTCGTAAATATGCTGTTCCGACAAATTGTACGTGAGCAGGCAATTCCTCTCTCATTGTCCCTAAATCCGACAATAAATCCTATAGATGAGCTAGCATATGCAAAAGCCGCTCGCTCCACAGGTTATAGCGGAAGAACGGCAGACGGTGTTATAAAAGACATGGAACGTATCGTAGCAGAAAGTGAGGTAGTATAATGTGCAGTAAAACTGAGTTAGATATAATTCTCGCTGATTTCATTAGCGGACTAGAAATAATATTTGGAGAAACTCTAATTGATGTCATTTTATTTGGCTCGTATGCACGTGGTGATAACAACTTTGAATCAGATGTCGATATTGCAGTGCTTGCCGACATTCCAAAAGAAGACGAAATGAAATATGTTGATGATATAATAGAGCTAATGTCTATGGTTGATAAAAAGCATAATTACGCTATACTATTATCACCTACTGTATTAAGCTACAAGTTCTTCAAACAATGGCAAGAAACTATCCCATTTTATCGTAACATCGCAAACGAGGGGGTGACGCTCAGTGCCTGATAATCAAATGCTTAGTTTGGCAAAGTATCGACTTGAAAGAGCTCATGAAACCTACCTTACAGCTCGTAACAATCTTGAATCCTCAAGGTATCTCGATGCTAATAATAGAGCATATTACAGCATTTTCCATTCCATGAGAGCTGTTCTTGCGTTAGATGGTGTTGATTTTAAGAAACATTCTGGAGTAATTTCATATTTTAGAGAAAAGTACATTAAGACAGGTATCTTCGAAAGCACTTACTCAGATATAATTTCCAAAGCACGTGTTATCTGAGGCAAAAGCGACTATGAAGATTTCTATATAGCAACAAAGGATGAAGCACATGAACAAGTTAGCAACGCTAAATTGTTTTATGAAGCTGTTGAAAAATATATTTCAGCTAAACACTAACAATCTTCGTCGATACTTTGTCACAAAAATAGCTGTCATGCTCGACGAATAGAATTGTTGGCTTGTGTTCTAATATCAGATTTTCAATTTGCATTCGAGATAGCACATCAATGAAATTTAGTGGCTCATCCCAGATAAGTAGATGAGATTTCTCGCATAGGCTTCTTGCAATTAGTACTTTCTTCTTTTGTCCTCCGCTGAAGTCGCTCATATTTTTCTCAAATTGAACTCTGGAAAAATCCAGTTTACGCAATATTGCTTTGAATAAGCTTTCATCTATACCATGATTAATCGCATAGTCTGTCAAATTTCCACTCAAACTCGACGTATCTTGCGATACATATGAGATTTTCAGCCCTGAGCCTATTGTCAAATTTCCTGTATATGAAATATCTTCGCCACATATTAGCTTTATGATACTTGATTTCCCGGATCCGTTTTTACCTTGCAAAGCAAGGCGATCACCTTGATCAATATCAAAGCTAATATTTTCACATACAACTTTATCTCCATAACGAATGCTCACATCTTGCAATATCATATATTTTTGTTTTGGATATGGAAGCTGTGTAATTTTTAATGAGTCAGATTTTTCTATGTTCTTCAATAGCTTGGATTTTTCTTCAAGTGAATCATTTTGTCTGCGTTCAAGATTTTTACGTCGTTGTTGCATGCGACGTGATTTTTCTGCAATATACTCTTTTGATCCAACTGTGTTATGTCCTTTTTTGCGAGCCGCTGATGCGCCTTTGCCCATCTTTGTCGATTCAGCTTTATCTGCCCAACTTGCACTTTGCTTCGCAGCTTTTTTAAGCCGCTTTATATCCTTGTTAAGTCGCTCATTTTCTGCAAGCTCGAAGTTGTCCTGACGCTCCTTATTGGCAAACCACGAGGAGAAGTTGCCACGTTGAACTTCGATATTTGCTCTATTTATAGACAGAATGTGGTCAACACATCCGTCAAGGAATGCTCTATCATGAGAAACCAAAATATATCCGGATTTGCCGTTAAGATAACGACTAACAATTTGTCTGCCGGTAATGTCAAGATGGTTGGTTGGCTCGTCAATAAGCAAGAAATTGTTTTCACTTAAAAATAATGCTGCTAGAAGCACTTTTGTCTGCTCACCATTTGATAATGTTTCAAAAGCTCTGGTCAGTACGTCTTCTGATACATCCAACAGAGACAATTCACATGAGACTTCCCATTCTTGACATTCAGGAGCTATTTTGCGAATAATATCATCGGTATTTTGAGATTTATCTTCAACATCATGTGGAAAATATTGAAAATCAACTGTCGCAGAAATTCTTCCGCTGTATTCATATTTATCTAGTAGCAAGTTCAAGAACGTAGTTTTACCCCTGCCATTTCTACCGGTAAAACCAAGTTTCCAGTCAGTATCAATTTGAAAGCTGGTGTTTTCAAAAATGTTATCATAACTTCCGTCATATGCAAATGTAAGATTTTCAACGTTTATAAGTGACATGGTATTAATCCCCGCTACAATAATAACCAAATATAATCTTGCCTGCAATCCACCATCGCATCTACATGGACAACTGCATCTATGATTTTATAAATCAACATATAATGCTTTTCAAAAATTAATTTCCTGTATACATCCTTTGGAATTAGTGGATGATCAACCCATGGGCAACGTTCAGGCATTGTTTCCAAAGTTTTCGCTTTTTTGTTAAATTCTGATGCAAGACGCTTTGCAGCAGATTCGCTGACATCCGCCAAAAATCTGACATGCTGCAACAACATCTCGGTCGCAGGGTCATGGATGACTACTGTATATTTTTCAACATCCTTTGGCATCAACTACCTCCTGGATTGCATCATTCATCATCTGCGTCACTTCATCAATAGAGCGACCCGGTTTCCCAAAAATGCGATTTTCTTCCGAGCGCAATAACATTTCTCGCAACTTCAATGCACTCTCTCGTCGTGCAAATGATTCGACATCCATTACTACAAGATCACCTGTACCATTTTTTGTTAAATAAACAGGTTCGCCTGTACTCTTGCACAACTTCGATATTTCATTGTAGTTATTGCGTATCGACGCAGATGGACGTATATTTACCATAGCTTTCCTTTCAATTATATGCAATTTCATATCAATATCATATGCATATTATACTATTAGGTTTGCCAGCTGTAAAGTGTTATATACCAAAAAACTCAAAGTCGAGGCTTATACTAAATACTACTAAACTGGCAGATAAGATTTTAACTGTTGTCAATATCAAGTGCTTTTGATAGCAAATATATCAAGACTTTTTTCACACATTATGTTATAATATAGTCAAGGGGGTGTTTCTAGTGAAGCAACGATATATCCCGCTCGATAAGCGCTCCAAGCGGGAACAGAAAGAATATTTCGCGGCACGACGCGGAAGTTGGGGCGATGTGAACCCGGTGACAAGAAAGCCACCAAACCCAAAAGCATATAAGCGCAGGAAATCCGGCCAACGGTACGAACACGAACCGCTGATCGGATTTTTTGTTGTAATAAAACTGCTGTTTTTCGGCTATAATGCGACCTGTATCAAACATTAGCCGAACTTTTTAATTAAATTATGCTTTATATAACGAAAAGTTTTTGCATTTTCCCCCAATGCAATGTATACTACTTCCCTGCATACCATTGAAAGGACTAACATATATTTTGAAAACCTTACGCAATATAGCTATCATCGCCCACGTTGACCATGGCAAGACCACCCTTGTGGATGCCATGCTTCATCAAGGGGGTG
>WQWL01000199.1 GCA_009785345.1 Oscillospiraceae bacterium | reverse complement strand
GTGTACTGCAAGGTTGCCAAATGACCACAAGTCAAAGTCTGTTGTCATTGTAAACATCAGTGGTGCAAGCATCACCCAAAACACAAGAAATGTGATAAACAATGTGATTGACACAACCATCATAAGCTGTGGATAATATCCGGGGTGACTACTTTGATTATTACGCATATCACGAATAGTTTTAATAACGAGAATGCCGAGCATAATAATTCCAATCAAGTTGCTTTGCATGGTGTAATACATCATTATGCCACTGTTGAAAGCACCTTGAGTTACTCCTGCAATGACGAAAAATCCAGTGACTGCAATTATGAATGCGATAATCCTATAAACTAAAGCAAACTGCATATTTTTTATTATAGTAATGAGCACTCCTTCTGACATCCATAAGGCACAAGATTGCCATCTTCTTGTTTTGTTTAGGCTTAATCCTTCCGCAACTCTGCGATGTTTTAATTCATTATACAGGCGCTAACTTGCAAATACAACCAAATACTAACACAGCTGATGGCGTAAAAAACACCCA
Organism: Oscillospiraceae bacterium; assembly: GCA_009785345.1. GTDB lineage: Bacteria > Bacillota > Clostridia > Oscillospirales > Oscillospiraceae > WRMH01. Next base: position 3,596 of record WQWL01000199.1, on the reverse strand, counting down.
TGTGTTATACTTGGTTCAAATAAAACATTAACTGAAAACGAGAGGGATAGCGTAACGATTTGTTGTTACGCTATCCCATTATTTTGTTGCACAGATATCTTTCAAGACTGCATCAATTTTCAAACGATTCGTTTATCGTAGCTATGATTTGCTCTTTGTTATTTGCGATATACTTTAGCATTACTCTGCTAATTTTAGCGAACTCCAGTTCCAACTGTTGCTCACAATATGCTATAAATACCATTTGTATTGAACATATAACATAGTAAACAGCTTGCTTTTCTTCGGCAGTCAGCGGATTGACACTATCATAACCACTCAATATTCCCCTTAGAATTTCTGGCCATACATCATATGCCAAACCATCATTGTCACCTAAACCTAGTCGCTCAGCCAGAAGTCCGGTTGCGCAGTAGCATGGATCAAATAAACGAATATTGCGATGACTAAGGTCGAAGTCAACAAAACCTGTTACCTCACCGTTGTCGAAGAGTATATTTGACGGATTTGGATCTCTATGAATAAGCTGCTTTGGAAGCTTGTCAAACAAAGCACCAAAATTGTAGATATAATCATCAAAGAAACTGTCCGGCAAGCCGATGTTGTATTGAATGTTTTGCTTTCTAGTTTCCGGCAATGCCCACTCTATAACACTTTTATATTGGTTTATTTCACTCGGCTTAATATCGGATTCTATTACTTCCAAAGACCTATGGAGTCTGGCGATACTTTCTCCGTATTTTATACCAAACAGTTGGCGATCTTTGCCGAAACGATATTCCTTAGCTAGTGGTGCACCTTTAATTCCGCTAGTCAGCAGTGTAATATTCTCTCCATCTAAGTATTCATCACCCGACTTTGTAAGTATTGGCATAGCAGATGCAAAACCTTGCTTAGATAATGCCCTTGCGATTTTCAAGTTGTTTAACATGTTTTCGCGTTTCTCTGTTTTAAGTATGTAGTTTTCACCTATTGACCACACATTTTCAGAAATAGCTGCGCCGTCCATTATGTAAATATCAAGTATTGGTAAATCTTGCGGGATATCCCAGTTAGTGAGAATTCCTCTTATTTCTTTTTCAGTAAACATGGCTGAAGCCTCCTTTTTGCTTAGATAGCTTTTTGGAGAGTCACCATACGTTCTTACAAAAGCTTTATAAAATCCTGCATATGTGTCAAACCCATAATCCATTGCAACATCGATTAATCGTCGCCCACTGATGATTTCATTCAGCGCTCGATCAAGTCTTCGTTTTCCGATATATGATGCGATAGTCATTCCCGTCGCTTTTGCAAACAAGCGATGATAATGCCATACCGAATAACCCGTCATTTCTGCAAGTTCATCGGCAGAAATATCGCTTTTCAGGTTTTGTTCAATGTATTCTAAGCTAAGCTTTATATTATCCAACAACTATATGATCCTCTCACTTCCGTACGGTGATGTTATTGTAACATATAAAACTATATAAACATTTCCTAAGTTGCTATTATGAATATTCAAATTCGTTTTCAACTACTAGTATTTCGTTTTTGAAATAAGTACACAAAAATTGTGTTGAATTTTTTCGTCTGACTAGGCGAAAAGTTGCGGGAATACCACTGGTATTTCAAGACTTTTCAACGACGGCAGACGGAAAAAGGCGACGCAAGGTTTGGGTAGTTATTTTAAAATGGAATACTAGAATGGTTTTGCCAATTGCAATTGTGACTCTTCAGAATTAGATGCGAAGCGGATGTAAAACACAATGACAGAGATGATTTTTGCTGATTCAATCAAGATTCCCATGATGTTCCATCGAAAGTCACCATACAAAATGTTCAGTGGTGTTTGCGTAAGCATGATCACAACTGCATAAATTACAACGGTAACTCGAACGTAATGGACACCCGGCAAATACTGACCTATAACAAAGCTTAGTGCAGCAAGTAATCCAAGTATATGAAGCCATCTTACTTCGACCGGCACGCTTGGAAGCACAACTATGGCTGCAACAATCGCTACGACTATCATAATCAACAAGAATATAAGACCCATTTCCCTGCTCTCCGCTGTGTTTTTTGAGAACGTTCTGTAAAACACCAAATTACGAACCGTGCTGTAAGTCGCTGCAATAATCAGTGATAGTTGTGTGTTCATTCCCATTGCAAGACCAATTGCAACAAACATCAACGTCCAGAAAAAGCTTCCAATACCCGTCGTAAGAAAATATTTTGCCTTATCTTTTATTTGATATGACATAAACTCAAATCCAATTGTGATTACACCCAATACTTGAGCAACAATATACCATTCGTTCATTTATGCTTTTTCTCCTCTTTCAAAAACTTCATACCTACCGCAATACGCAAACGCTAATGCACCGGGACCTGCATGAGAGCCAATTGTTACGCCTACCTCTGTGATTGGACTTTCAATTTTCATGCTAAGTGCTGTTTCTGCTTCGCTTTTGAATGCAATTGCATCTTCTTCACTTAAAATATGTCCGATACTTAGACTTATTTGCTCTGTTTTGTCTTTTAGAACCGCAACCAACGCTTTTGCAATGAGTTTCATTGCATTTTTCTTCCCGCGCACACTATCAAGCTGTGAAACCTCGCCATCCTCAAGTTGCAATATGGGACGTAGTCCTAGTATGCCGCCGACCACAGCAGTTGTCGGTCCAATTCGTCCACCTCTTCTTAGATATTCCAAGCTGTTAAGTGTACAATATACTCTTGTTGCTGTGAGAATTTTCTTTGCAAGCTTGGTCGTTTTTTGTATGCTGTATCCGGCATCTCGCATTTTGATAATCTCGCCCAAAATTAGACCCTGCCCAATGCTAACATTCAGCGAGTCAATCAAAATAATAGTTCTGTCTGGATATTCTTCTTTGAGCATATCCGCTGCCATTACTGCACTCGCATGAGAGCCACTCAACTTTGAAGATATTGTGAGCGTGAGAATGTCTTTCCCCGCATCTAAATGTGGCGTGTAGACATCAATATAATCCTGTGGACTAGGCTGAGATGTCTTTGGAAAGAGTCCTTTATCTGCCATTAGACGCTTAAAGAAATCCTCTTTGCTAACATCTACTCCTTCTTTTAGATGGGTCACATCATCAAAGCTAATATAAAATGGTACAACTTCTACACTATGCTTTTTCGCCTCATCTTTACTAAAGTCACAGCCGCCGTCAGAAATTATTTGAAACATAATATTATTCCTTTCACATTTTCGAAGTATTACCGAGTTGTCATTTTTGCATCAAAAAAACTGCCTCATATATGTAGACAGTTTTCTTGATGTATTGGTTGCATTATAGATTTTTTCATGACGCCATCATTGCCAGACGGAAAATATTCCGAAAAGATGGCTGCTGTTCTATTAGTGTTTAGTATCACTATTATAAAGCCTATAATACACACCTTTCATCGCCATCAGTTCTTCATGCTTGCCGACCTCTACTATTCTACCCTTATCCATCACAACAATCTTATCGGCTGTGATGATATTATCCAAGTTATGTGTCGTAATTAGAATTGTGTGGTCATTCCGCAAAGATTTAATAGTATCCATAACAGATTGCTCGCTGGCGGCATCGAGAGCGGCTGTT
>WQWL01000198.1 GCA_009785345.1 Oscillospiraceae bacterium | reverse complement strand
TTTGTTGTCATGCGGAGTGAAAAAACCGCCGGAATGCCTGTGGCCTTTCAAGGTTTTTCCGCACCGCATGGCGGCAAAAAGGCAAGACAAAGCGTCAAGTTATTTCTTAACAGTTCCTAAAGTAAAAGCCCTACAGCTTTGTGGCTGTAGGGCATCAAACTCTTTGTATCATCAAGCATTCAGTTTGTAGCAAACCCCAACAGCACTACTGTCTAATGACAATAATGAGCTCGATGACTATAAGGTTAGCTGTTGCTACTGAAAACTCACGCATTGAACGTTCCCTCTCATGATTAATGATAATTTCAAGTACTCTACACCATATTACTACATTTGTCAACCTTTTTTTGTGCTGTTGCCAAGCTGTAACCATTTGTTTTCGTTTTGTTGTAGACAGCCAGTTAATAATTATGTAATATTTACGCAACATTTAACTAAAGAATTTGAAATAAATTTCTGGAAACATGAAACTTTTTATCCCGCATATTCGTCATACATGTATACACAGCAAATAAAGCAGAAAAAATTATTCCTTGCATAATATTATAATAAACGAAAGAAGGTACTCAAAATGAAACGTTGTCTACTTGTTTGTTCTCTCGCTATTGTATTTGCCTTATTGCTTAGTGCATGTGCATCTGAAGCTGACTTCAGTCCTGTATTTGATGAAGAATTACTACTAGAACTTCCAGCTGAGGATGCTGCACCCGACTTTGATGATGCAGTGTTTGATTCTGATGATGAGACATCGTTATTCTCGTTTGATGTAGCCCCGGAAGCTACAGAACCTGAAGCACCTGCAGAATATATCTGGGATGAGGATGACTGGGATTTTGCTGAAGAAGCAAATGAAGAGACAATCCGGACGGAGATTCCATCTCCGGTTGCGACCCCTGAGCCGACTCCGATAACTGAGTCCGTAACACAGGACTATATCGAACCTGGCTCTGCACCTATGCCAATCATAACTCCTGATGACGAGAGGGGTAGGAGATTAACATATGATGTACGTCTGGAATTACAGTCAACAAACTTTACCGATGGGACTAATTTACTTGCAATTACAGTTGCCGAAATGGGTGGATTTGTATTAAATTCCTCAATGCAAGGCAGCGATATTCGTAGCCCGGAGCGAGAAAGAGTTGCAAATTATGATTTTCGCTTACCCACGGAGAACCTTCCGGAATTTCTGGTTGTCGTGAGAGCAAACTTTAATGTAATAAATCTCAATCAAACCTCAGAAGACATAACCGTAGATTATGAACGTGAAACGTGGGAATTTGAAGACTTAACTGAACTTGAGGAAGTGCTTGAGGGCATTTTGGAAGACAATGAATTGAATGCAGCAGAAAGAAGAGACATTGAAGCATATCTCGCGGGAGTACGTGCAGATATAAGAACTGTTGAGCAACGTCGCTCTGCAATGGACTATGACATTCTTTACTCTTTCATTACTATACGTCTGGAAGAGGTGATACCACCCGAACCAGAAGTTGAAGAAGAGGAAGAAGAAACTGTGGAAACAACATTCGGTGACAGATTTGGTGATGCAGCAGCGTCCAGCTTTGGAGCGTTCGTTGGATTTGGTCAAGGTCTACTGATAGTCATTGTAACAATTCTGCCAACCTTAATAATTCTAGGAGCTATTGCATTTGCTATAATATTCTCAGTTCGTAAATATAAAAAGTGGAGGGTGGCAAATCCGAAGAGTGAAAATCGATCAGCACCACCAAATCCTCATGCAAATTACCAAAATAACAACAATATGCATTGGAATTATAACGACCCAAACAACCCGAATAACGCATATAATAATCAAAATGCGCCAACAGCAGCTCCTCAGACAAATGTCACAGAAAATCCGCATGATAAATAACGTGGACAGGTAGTTGCTGACAACATATAAAAGCTGTGGTACAATAACGATATTGTACCACAGCTTTCTAGATGTGCGATGTAAAAGATTTTCGAAAGGAATGGTCATTATCATGAAATGGAGTTTTAAGAAAACTGAGGGCGCAAAGTGGCCGAAAGATGAAAACGGTGAACCTATTGCGCCAGCATACCTCAAACATATTTCCGGAGGACCACTTGATTTGGAGGTTGCACTGAATTTGCTCGAAGCCTACGGAATACCACATGTCAGTGAATATCCAAACAACGGTCAATTCGGCAAGTTAATATTTGGACATCCACCAAGTGGAATGGAAATTTTTATACCGGAAACAATGCTTGAGGACGCACAAAATATACTAAGTGCCGAAGTTGTTGAAGGCGAAAATGAAGAGCTAATGGAAGAATGAGGTGGAGTAATGAATTATCGTGAACAATATGAATTATGGTTGAACACGCCTGCATTGTCAGACGCTGAAAAAGCTGAACTACAAAGTATTGCGAGTGACGAAAAAGAAATCGAAAGTCGATTTTTTAGTAAGTTGGAGTTCGGTACAGCCGGATTAAGAGGAATCATGGCTACCGGACTATTCAGAATGAACATCCATGTAATACGTCACACAACACAGGCATTTGCGGAGCTTATACTGGCAGAACCTGGAGACGACAAATGCATTGCAATATGTTACGATTGCCGAAATAATAGTGAGACATTTGCTCTTGAAGCTGCCGGAATAATGGCAGGAAACGGTATCCGGGTAAGAATCTTTGATGCAATGCGCCCAACACCGGAGCTATCATTTGCAATCCGTGAGTACGGGTGCATCGCTGGAATAAATGTTACTGCAAGCCACAACCCAAAAGAATACAATGGATATAAGGTTTATTGGTCAGACGGAGCGCAATTACCTCCTCATCATGCAGCAGAAATTGCAAGCAAAATGGACAAATTAGATATATTCGACTCAATAAAATCATTGGACTTTGATGTAGCAGTAAATCAAGGACTTATAACCATGATGGGAGCAGAAACTGACGAGTTGTTTATGGAACAAGTCATGGGTCAAGCTAATGATTTTGAAGCAGTAAAGAAAGTGGCAGATAGCTTTAAACTTGTGTACACACCATTTCATGGTACAGGATATAAAATGGTTCCTGAAGCCTTGCAAAGGCTGGGTCTAAAGCATGTTATATGTGAGCCGAACCAAATGAAAAGTGACGGCAACTTCCCGACAGTCGTATCGCCAAATCCGGAAAACCCTGAAGGATTTGCATTGGCAATTGAGCTTGCAAAAGAGCATGAGGCGAACCTAATTATTGGAACGGACCCAGATGCGGACAGGGTAGGAATAATGGTTCGTGATGACTGTGGTGAGTATATTACACTTTCAGGCAATCAAACAGGCGTTCTCCTGGTCGAATATTTAATAGGCGCAAAAAGACGTGCAGGAACATTACCAAAAAATCCGGTTATGCTAAAATCGCTTGTAACAACAGAAATGGCACGGGATGTTGCTGAGAAAAATGATGTTGCGTGCTATGATACATTTACAGGTTTCAAATTCATGGCAGAAAAGAAAAATGAACTCGAAACTCAAGGACTTGGGAATGTATTCTTTTCATATGAAGAATCGTATGGTTATATGATTGGAGACTTTGTCCGCGATAAGGATGCGGTTACAGCATCAATGCTTCTGGCTGAGATGGCAGCATGGTATGCGAATCAAAACATGACGCTATACGATGCAATGCAAAAACTATATGAGAAATATGGTCAATATGGTGAGAGAACTATGAATCTTGTTATGCCCGGACTTGATGGGATTGCAAAAATGCGCAATCTCATGGCAGGTTTACGAGAAAATCCGCCAGAGGAGATTGCAGGAGTTGAAGTAGTTGTTCGGCGTGATTATGAGACCGGTGTTGAAACCTGCATACGCTCAGGCAAAACATCAATGATTGAACTCTCAGGCTCAAACGTGCTGCGATATGGAACCGTAGATAACACGATAGTGATAGTGCGTCCATCCGGAACAGAGCCGAAGGTAAAAGTGTATATTTTGGCAAGCGGAGCAACGAGAGCAGAATGTGACGAAAAGGTTGCAAAATATGCAAAGTGGGCAGACAAGTTAGCTTAGTGTAAAATTTCAGTAGGAGAACTTCTTAGTATAGCCTACCCAATTGAAGATATCGAATGTACAGTATGTTGTTTAAATATTGTATTGAAGTAACCAAACCAGTG
>WQWL01000197.1 GCA_009785345.1 Oscillospiraceae bacterium | reverse complement strand
TCGCCCCTACGAGAAAACGGATGCTAAGATGGAGAAAACCTAAACACAGCATCTAAGGATTATTACATGAATACTAACTCTTTGGAGTTTCGCAATTGACTATAATTAATATTATAAGGAGAAGATGAAATGAAAGACTATTTAGAAATTCTTGATGTAAAAGGACGCGAGGTATTGGACTCCAGAGGAAACCCAACTGTTGAAACTGAAGTTTTGGTTTTAGGTGGAGACGATGAACTAGTAGTTGGTCGTGCAATGGTACCATCAGGCGCATCAACAGGGAAGTTTGAGGCAACTGAATTACGCGATGGTGACAAAAGTCGTTATCTTGGAAAAGGTGTGTTAAAAGCAGTTGAAAATATCGACAACGAAATTACTGAAGCGCTTGTCGGACTAAATGCGATGGATCAAATTGCTATTGATAGAGCATTGATTGAACTCGACGGTACTCCTAATAAATCAAAGCTTGGCGCAAATGCTATTCTCGGCGCATCACTTGCATCTTCAATTGCTGCTGCAAAAGCACTAAAAATGCCCCTATACAAATACATCGGCGGAGCATCTGCAAATACGCTTCCTGTTCCAATGATGAACTTGTTAAATGGCGGAGATCATGCAAATAATAGTGTTGATATTCAAGAATTCATGATTATGCCAGTATCTGCGACCAGCTTCCGTGAAGCGCTTCGTATTTGTACAGAAATTTTCCATGCACTAAAATCTGTTGTACCATCATCAGGTGTTGGTGATGAGGGTGGATATGCTCCTGATCTTGCTGCTGACGAAGATGCCTTAGTAGCACTTATGAAAGCAATTGAAAAAGCAGGATATAAGCCATATGACGATATAAGAATTGCAATGGATCCGGCTGTAACTGAATGGTATAATGAAGAAGATGGTTGCTATCATCTTCCAAAAAGAAAAAAGATAATGACCAAACAAGAAATGGTCGATATGTGGGTTAATTTTGTTGGTAAATATCCAATAATCTCAATCGAAGATGGCATGGCTGAAGAAGATTGGGAAGGCTGGAAAATGATGACTGATGCACTTGGTGATAAAATTCAACTTGTGGGTGATGACTTGTTCGTAACAAATACTGAAAGACTTAAAAAAGGTATTGACCTTGGTGTTACAAACTCGATTCTTATCAAAGTAAATCAAATAGGTACACTAACTGAAACACTTGAAGCAATTTCTATGGCAAATAGATCACGTTACACAGCTGTTGTTTCTCATCGCTCAGGTGAAACAGAAGATACAACAATTGCTGATATTGCTGTAGCAGTTAATGCAGGACAAATTAAAACCGGTGCTCCATCAAGAAGTGATAGAGTCGCAAAATATAATCAACTTCTAAGAATAGAAGAAGAACTAGGTTCAGCTGCATACTATCCGGGTATGGATGCATTTTTCAGTATAGGAAAGTAATACAAATGTATTAGTATAAATATTACAACACTTTATACCAAGAAGCAGGGAGAATTCCAAAGTTGGAATTCTCCCTGAAATATATTATTGAGACTGTTATGGTGGTGGCTCCGGCGTCGGAGTTGGCATTGGTGTTGGGGTAGGCATTGGTGTTGGCTCCGGCGGTGGAGTTGGGATTGGTGTCGGAGTTGGCATCGGCGTCGGAGTTGGCATTGGTGTTGGGGTAGGCATTGGCGTTGGGGTTGGTTCCGGCTCTTCCGGCTCTGCAGGAACGTATTCAAATATGAACCTTATAACGTTTCTTGCAGGATCAGCAGTTATTTGTATAGCACCAAATGAATCTCCCACAATACGCCAACCACCTCCTAAATCAGGAGCATGTACTGCTACTTCTGAGCCAACGGTTGCTTCACCGAAAAACTCCTGTAGGAAATTCCCGTGAACATCCATAGCAATGACTGAATATGAAACCGTTTCAGTATCCCATCTATTAATAATTGGTGTTAGAGTGACATCATCCGGTCTATTAAACGCCCTGACCTCGAGGTATTCATGTATAGGTCCCATAGTCATTCTGAATATATGTGCTGCGGGATTGCCGGACGACTGCATTCGAGCAGGAGTATCGAATCCCGTCCAGACTGCAGCAAGGTAATGGGGTGTAAAGCCGACAAACCAGCGGTCTCTGCTATCAGTAGAAGTACCGGTTTTGCCGGCAGTGGGCATTCCGCCACCTAGATTTGCAGCACTACCGGTACCATTAACGACCGCACAAACCAGCATATCTGTCATCCAGTAAGCAGATACATCGCTAATGGCAGGGATTTCAATAGGTAATGAATTATCCAGTAAAATATTTCCATTAACATCATATATTCTCGAATATGTGCGCAATTCAACACGTATGCCACTATTTGGAAACATTGTATATGATGAAGCCATTTCACGTAAGGTTGCACCATGTGTGAGCTGACCAGCAGCAAGAGGAGCATAATCTCTGTCAGCTGGATCCAAATTAAAACCAAGTATATCTGTCATGAATGAATATGACTCATCAATACCAACTTCATCGAGAATTACAGCGGCAATAGTGTTTATTGAGCGAGCCAGTGCAGTTCGCACAGTAACAGGACCGGCATATGTGCGAGTTGCATTTCTAGGCAACCATGTTGTTCCGCTTAAAACTAAATCCGGGCTATCTAAATACGTCGTATCAGGGGTTAGAATATTATAATCCAGCGCCTGAGCATACATAGAAATCGGTTTTATTGCAGAGCCGGGAGGTCTACGAGTTTGTGTAGCGCGGTTTAGTAGCATGTTTCGATCTTTCATGCCAACACCACCGGATAGTGCTCTTACTTCACCGGTATAAGGATCGATAATGAGTATACTGGACTGTACTTGCTGTGCAGAACCTGTTACAGTAGGTAAGTTTTCAGGGTTTTGATATATATAATCAACCACTGCTTGCATTTCCGGATTCATCGTCGAAATGATACGTAGACCACCGGAGAATAAATATCTTCTTGCTAATTGATCAGACCAGCCGAGTCGGTTTACCAAATCGCTAACAACATCTCGCATTATCGTTTCTTCAAACCATGTATAGACTACCATTTGAGCTTGTTCGTCGATGCCGCGTTGGAAATTCAAAGGTTCACGCATAGCATCTCTGTACTCAGCTTGAGTAATTTTACCAAGTTGGAACATTCTATAAAGAATAATTTCTTGTCGACCCTTATTAGCATTTCTATTTAAATAAGGACTAAATTGGGATGGGTTATTTGTAATGCCGATTATTGCAGCAGATTCGGCTAGTGTAAGCTCAGAGACTTCTTTGTCAAAATAATAATTTGCGGCAGCACCAATGCCATATGCGCCATGTCCGAAATAGACAAGATTTAAATATAATTCTAGAATTTCTATTTTACTGAATTGCCTTTCATATTCAAGTGCTCTGAATATTTCTTGCAACTTACGCTGGACAGTAACATCGTCTTCAGTTGTAAGGTTCTTAATTAATTGCTGTGTAATAGTCGAACCACCAAATGTGTCACTCATGCTCAAGAACATGTTCATAAATGCGCCCGCAGTTCTAAACCAATCAACACCTTGATGATCCCAAAAACGATGATCTTCAATAGCGACAACAGCATCAATTAAGTGTTGTGGAATATCTTCAAAGTCAACCCATACACGAAACTCGGTAGACTGAATAGTAACAGCATGTTCTTGACGTCCGGTCTGAGGGTCAACTACATATATTGTACTAGATTGGTCTAGTACAAAATCAGCAGGATTGACATCAAGTCCTGTAGCCAGGTCTGTTCTAACATAAAAAATAAAAAAGCATGCGAATATAACGGCAGTGGTTAGCGCGACTAGTGCAAGAGTTCCAGCGGCTTTTAGACCGAGAAAGAAAACATCACATACTATCCAAAAACCGTTTTTCGCAACTTTTTTTGCTATACGCTTGGTTTTAATAGTGTCCATATTCACTCCATTTCTCTATACTGTGTACGGTTTCGTACAAATTGTTATCTAAAAATGATACCACATTCTACCACATTTCACGACAATTTACAATCTTTGTGCAGCTTATTTTATCATAAACAACAGAACAGGTTACTGGTCACACATGCATAAAATCCGCCTACATCAAGCAATATGTCCTGAATTTTTCGCTAGAACGGGTCTCATCGCCCTACATACGCGAAAAATCCATGACATACCGCTTGATTACGGCT
>WQWL01000196.1 GCA_009785345.1 Oscillospiraceae bacterium | reverse complement strand
GGTCATTGGAAGCACATTAGTATCATTACTTTCGATTTCGTTGTTTGGATTTTCACTGTCTATATAATATGCTATATAGCCTTGAACAGGTTCCTCAATTATTTGTACAGTGCCATAAGTCGGAACTTCTTCTATTGTTATAAATTGTCCGTGTCTGAGCCAAAGTCGCAGTGCACCATCACTTTCTACAGTTAGCTTGCCATCCTTTGGAGCCGTTGCATTAGAGCTCTCTATAACTCCTCCAACATAATTGAACTCTGTGCCGACCGGCAGAAAGTCACCATTTTCATCTGTTATAATAAGCAGAAATTCGAAGTCAAGGGTCAAATTGGCTAAGTCACCTGTAACTGTCTTAGATATTGTTAACATAGAATCTGAAATAAAGTTAGCTTCCACATGAGTATGTTCTGTTATTGTGTGTTGAATTCTAGGATCTTCTTCATTTCGCTCTTGTGTAAATGCAACAGGATTGCCATATTCATCGAACTCACTTTCTCTTGCCGAAACTATCCAGTTTTCAAAACGTTCATCAGGCTCCGCCTCAAATCTGACAATTGCACCATGTGGGAGTAATGCACCATTTGGGCTACCTGGAATCGCATGATTGCTTGCTCCGACTACTGCAGTATATTTCGTAACATCTTTAACAAAACCTCTCTTAATCTCATGAGTTACACGCCAAAATGTGCCGGTAGCGTTGATGTCGTGATTTGTAAAGGCATGAGGTCTGATTGTTGTAAAGTTTTCTGATGTGGCTGGAACTCTGTCTATAATTATCTCTCCCGAAAGAGTCACTATACTCGGGTCTATGCGAGATCTTTGTGCAAGTCCCAATTCATTGTTTATGCCCAAACCATTGAGCGCTTCGTTATTAGAAAACGTAAATTCGGGTGCAATAGTAACTCCATTTAGGTTCGTAAGGTTATCCGGGAATATATAATGCACATACATGCCACCGCCATCATCGGTTGCTATATTATTTATAATAGCACCTGCAATTCCATTAAATTTTGCGTTTCCTAAAATATGTATACCACCACCGCGGAATGCTTGATTGCCATCAATACGACCGCTATCCATATTGAATCGTGCATTTTCTCCACTCAAACACACACCACCACCATGAGCAATCACTTGATTTGATCCATCATATCGGTTGTTTCCAATCACGCCTCCGTACATGTTGAAGTTTCCGCCTTCTACATACACACCGCCACCTTGCTGAGCACGGTTGTTTTCAATAGTCGTTTTGTCATCGCCGTTATCCATGTTGAAAATGCCACCATTCCCAACAAACACACCGCCGCCATTGTTAACTGCTGTATTGTCTTCGATTGAACCTCTTATTAAATGCAATGTACTACGGAATGTACCGCTTGTCCCGCTAACCCATACTCCGCCACCATTATTGGTTGATTCATTACCCTTAATAGATGAACCATATAAATCTATTGTAAGTGAGCCGCCTTGCCCAACACTTGCTCCTCCACCTTGATTCGCACTGTTATTACTAATTTCACCGCCAAGAATAGTTATGTGCGATGGAAGATTACTACCGATTTGTCCTTGACCAACCCACAAGCCGCCACCTTCAAGAATGGGATTACCATTGGCTTGTAAACGGTTATTACTAATTGTGCCGCCATATATAGTTAATGTGCCTACAGCCGCTCCTCCTGAATTGCCGGCATCAACCATAACGCCGCCTCCTCGAAGTGCCCGATTGTTCTCGATTGTACCCCCATGCACTTCTGCATTAGCACCAGCTGTTATACTTAGACCACCACCACGAGGATCAGTAAAACCAGTCACCCCTGTCCAGTTGTTGCTAATGAGTGATTCCCCTTCAGATATATACAGGGTGCTGTGATGGTGCATACGTACTCCACCACCATGGGAATGTGCAGTATTGCCGGCGATGGTTCCGCCATACAATCTAAAAACACAATCTTGCCCGGCAGCATAAACACCACCACCTTCGGATAATGCGTGGTTACCGGCAGTATTTACTGTCAGTATACCTTCTATTTCTCGCCCGATGATGCCTCCATGCATATGAAATTGACCACGGTTGATAATAGCTACGCCACCACCGTGCTCAGCCACATTATTCTCAATAATTCCACCCCGCATGATAAATCTGGCATTGACGCCACTGACCTCCACACCGCCACCCATCGACGCACGATTGCCACGAATAACGGCGTTGCTTTCCATATACAGTGTTCCGTTAAGAATGCTAATACCGCCGCGATTCCCTGCGGGACTTCCCCCTTCAAGAGTAATATTACTTAGCGTAAGTGTTGCTCCACCGTTAACTGTGAAGTGGCGCTGATTACCACCATTGCGATTTATCACAAAATTATTTTCCAATGAAGTTTCATTGGTTGCAAGGTCAGTACCCGCACTTGTTATGATGATATGGCGATTACCGGAAATTAGTAACTCACTTGACCAACTAAAGTTTTCATGCAAAACCAGCACAAGATTCCACGGGTTATTATTCATAGCAGCTCCAAAACCGGGTGTCATTCCCGGACCGGTACCCATGTCTATCGCAATAAAGTCCGAAGGAACATTGAATACAGATTCCGATGTTTGCATAATTTCTGTGCTGTATTCGTGTTCATCAAGATACTCGTCATCTATTCTCTCATCTAAATCTTGCTCACCATCAGGTGTATTGCTATCATTCTCTACATTGTTATCATAGTCGGAATCGACAAAATTCTCGTCAGTGTCACCTTCTGAGTCGATTTCTTGTTCAGGTTCAATATGTCCAGTGCCATGATCTTCTTCGATATTTTCCTCAACATCCTCAACAATTTGGATATCATCAAAATGCTCTTCATTATCTGCTCCTACAGCATCCATTGCAAAAGCTATTGTTGTGAGAATAGCACTAAATACAAGGCTAAGTAACAATACTATTGTTATACCGGTTTTCATTGTCTTACTCCTTTCCACATTGAGGGACTGCTTACTTTCTTGACTATAATACTCCAAATTGGTATTTCCAACTACACCCTAATGGATAATAAATGTGCAATATTACCACAAACAATACTAATCCCTTTCAACTCACACATAGAATTGAAAGGGATTTTGGTATTAGTATATTTTAATGTCGCAAATTACACTTTATAATTTGTTTGGGGTTTCTTTCCTGTTCGCCTATATTTCTGTTGGTCTTAATCTTCCGATCAACACCATGCGAGCATTTGAGAACTCATAATTACATGTAGATAAAGTTACAATGCGATTATTCGCCATTACACCAATATCTCGATAGTACCTCGCAATGTTTCTAACATAGTCTAAAAATTCTATTTTATCTGCTGCACTCGTAATCATCGGGTTGTAAATTATCATATCATCCGGCTGTATTACAGCAAAAGCCATAAATTCAATTTGATATGTCGCGTTTAGCAGATATATTGTGGCTGAATCATTGTTGTCAAAAAATGCTTGATTATTAAACTGTTGCAATGTGGCAAACATGCTACCACTTCTCATATGATGACCATGAATGATGGTATTGAAGTCAGTAAATTCATCACTATTGCGATAATCCATGAATATGGTTCCCGCAGCTGATCTGTTTTGCTCTAAATCATAATATAGATAGTGGTCATTGTCATCGCCTTGTGCAAAGGGATAGTAAACCCTAGTATTCGGGATTTCTATCCACCCAACTACATCCTGAAATGACGCTTGCAAATTCAAGATGCTTTGGTCGACAAAAGGTACAGGTTCTATTTCTGTTGACATAGAGAGTTCGACAATGGAATCGCCTAATTGCGTATCAGATGCTAGTTGTTGTGGTGCCGTGCGATATTGGATAAGTCGATTATGCAATTCTGTTTCTTGGGCTGTGCTTCGGTTGATATCAATAAGTTGATAACTACTGTAAGCAATCACACCAAATAACGCAAGCACAATACCTAAAAACACAAATTTTTTCATTTTGTTAGTCCTCAAACTAAAAGTTTCTGCGTCGGAGTATCGTAATTACTGTTCCCAATGTATCATCTATGTCGACTGCACCGTATACGCGACTATCACTTGCACCCTCTCGTGCATCTCCCAGCACAAATACTTGACCTTCTCCTACAGTGAGTGGGAATATTACCCCTGTTTCGTATTGCCAGGTTTCTTGAAATATTTCCGGTTCTTGTTGCATGGCTCCATTAATAACTAGATTTCCATCATT
>WQWL01000195.1 GCA_009785345.1 Oscillospiraceae bacterium | reverse complement strand
TGCTGGAACAAGGCTCGATAAGGTGTTTGATATGGTAGCGTCTATAAAAGACCAAATGCGAATTCCGATGGTCTTCATGACATATCTGAACCCCGTGTTTGTGTATGGATATGATCGCTTTTTCGCAAAATGTGCAGAGATTGGAATATGTGGAGTAATCATTCCGGACCTGCCCTTTGAAGAACAGGACGAAGCAAAATCTGTAGCAATAAAATATAGCATCGATATTATTACACTTATAGCACCTACCTCAGCAAAGCGGATTGCACAAATCGCAAAGAATGCAGAGGGGTTTATTTATCTTGTGTCTTCTATGGGTGTTACAGGTGTGCGAAGTGAAATAACGACGGACTTGTCGGAAATTGTGTCTGAAATAAGGAAATATACAGACATTCCAATTGCAGTAGGCTTTGGCATTTCAACACCTGAGCAGGTGAAGCATTACTCTGGCATCGCAGACGGTGTAATAGTCGGTAGCGCGCTTGTGCGAATCATTGGGCAATACGGCGAAGATGCAGAACAAAAAGTATACGAGCAGATAAGAAAAATGAAGTCTGTGTAGACATTTGTACTATGGACGGTTATTATAATGATAATTACAAAAGCTAAACTTACAGATTTAGAGCAAATTCTTGAACTACAATACCTGGCATATCAGAGTGAAGCTGTTCTCTATAATGATTTTTCAATACAACCTCTGAAGCAAACACTAGGGGAAATAAGGCAAGAGTATGAGAAATGTATATTCCTTAAAGCAACAGATGAGATGGGAAATATAATTGGCTCTGTACGGGCCTACACAAATGGTGACACTACTTATGTTGGGAAATTGATTGTGCATCCCAGCAGACAAGGGCAAGGCATCGGAACAAAACTGATGCTAGCGATTGAGCGAGAAAGCCGTGCTGAAAGGTATGAATTGTTCACAGGTTATAAAAGCACAAGAAACCTAAGGCTTTATGAGTACCTTGGGTATACAAAGTTTAGAGAGCAAACTGTTGCAGACGGATTGGCGTTTATTTACATGGAAAAATATTTGGACAATCATGAAATGTGAGCAGTAGTATACAGTTAGACTTACAGTGTAGATCTACCGTGTTGGTATGCGAGTAGTTGGTAACGAACAATGTTAGGTGGTGTTTGGTATGGATAATTTATTGACGGAGCGCCTCGTTTTATCTTTGATAGATGAAACAGACCTCAATGAATTGACCACATTGTTCACTTGTGAAACAATACGCCGCTATTTAGGTGGTGCAGTATCGTCTGATAAAGCACTTGCGACTCTGAATAGTTTTATGCAAGATGACGCTGGTTTCTATTTTGTGGTGCGCTCCAAAACTTCCAACGAATTAGTTGGAATGATAATTGTTGCTCGGCATCATAATCAGAATGATGTAGAGATTTCATTTTTGTTTTTACCAAATCATTGGGGCAAAGGTTATGCGCGAGAAGGCGTTAAGTGCGCTCTTACGTTTTGCAAAACTGAATTAAAGATAAAACGAGTCGTTTCCGAAACTCAAAGCGCTAACAAAAATGCACAGCGGTTGTTAGAGGCATTAGGCTATAAAGTTGAAAATATTTTAGAACGTTTCGGTGCAATGCAAACAATATATGTTTACGATTATGATGCCGGGTAATGCACAAAAAACATTGGACCATGTAGGGAATGTATGTATTTGTGAGTGGTTTTTCAAGTGCAAATGCTATGGTGATATAAGTGAATTCAATGGTGTGTCCATAATTACCTTTAATGACGAAAATAAAATTGTACTGCTTAAAGAGTATAAATCTGAAACTCAGGATATTTTTCCTTATGAATAAACCTCTCTTATGCAAGAGTTATTTGTGTACTTTGAGTTGTGTGCTGAAATAGAAATAGGAGATTACAGCAATGATGAGGATTGAATTATATGGTCACAAAACTAAATGCATAATGCATTATGAATGGATGTGAGGAGCTTTATGAAAGAAATTGCTGCAGCAATCGCACAGAAATACTTAGGAGTTGCTCCATTGAACATCATACCATTAGGCGGTGGGTTCTATGGTCGTGTTTTTCTGGCTGAAATGCCTAATGAACCAACAGAAGTTATTATCAAAGTATATTTGTTCCCACATCTGGCACAAAAGGAAGCTTGTCAGTTAAAAATACTCTCCACTTATTCGATTGTCAAAATGCCGGAAGTGCTTTTAGTCCATAAAGCAAGTCCGGATATTGCAAATGATGCAATTATTATGGAGTATATACCAGGGCTTAATGCCGGTGACGATTTTGCAATAAAGAACGATGACAAAGTTAGAATTGCCAATCAGATAGTTGAGAATCTGCTTTCATATCACAAAATTGTTAATTCTGAGGGTTTTGGTGAAATAGGAGCAAATTCATTTGAACCTGACTGGAAGAAGTGGTACAAAAATAAAGCAGATGGAACATTGTTGAGAGCTAAGTCCTTATATAATAAGAAAAAAATAAATGAATATATTTTTTCCGTTGTGCAAAAAGCACATGAACTATATGACAAAATTTTTTACATACCAATTACAGAAGCGCGCTTAATTCATGGCGATTATAATACATGGAATATACTACTTGATGAAGATTTAACACATGTGAGTGCTGTAATCGACCCATTCAACTGCTGTTGGGCAGACAGTGAATTAGATTTATATCAGTTAAATAATGCAAATGGCAAGCAGTTCGGATTGCTTGATATATATGCGTCAAAATCTCCATTGAGTGAAAATTTTCCATTGAAACTAAGTTTCTATGAGTTATTTTCTGAAATTACACACTTTTATGATGCCAATGTAGAGATAGATTATCCCCGTATGACTGCGGAAGCAAACGAATTGGAATTACAAATGAAAGTGTTTGGGTTATTGTAGAATCGGAGGTTGTTTGAGGATTAGTTGGTAGGCTAACTTCTGGCAACAACCGAGTACCTTTCTAACAAACTATCATCAAGCGATAATAACTCTAGCATTCTTCGTGCTATTCCAGATGGGTGATTAATTCCGGATTCCCATGCTTCAATTGTTTTTACCGATACGCCTAACGCTTCGGCAAAAATTTTTTGTGTCATGTTTTGTTGGACCCTGATTGCCCTAATTTCACTAGATGTATATGTATGAAGCGGTGAAACGACAACTTTGTCAACTTTGACATTAGGGAGGTTGCCGCGTTCAAACTCTATAGCTTCATTCAGACCTTGCTTTATTGATTCAAACACGCTACTCATTATACACCCTTCTTTCTTAACTCATTTTTTAGAAGCAGAACTAGCTCGAAAAGTTCGTTTCTTTCCGCTTTGCTAAGATTATCCGTTTCATTTTTTGCAAAAACAGTAAGTAAATAAGTTTTACTAAAACTCGCGAAGTCAATATATACAACTCTTGCGCCACTGCTTTTTCCGCGATTTTTGAAAGCAAAGCGAAATTTGCGAATTCCGCCGGTTCCTATTATTACATCACCGATGATTGGGTTATCTAAAATAATGTTTTCTATGCTTATTATATCATCCTCGTTTAGTCCAAGTTTCTTACATTGTCTTTCAAACTCGTGTAGCCTAATGAACTCTCTAGTTATACAATCTCCTTGGCGTACCAACATGATACCCTATTATATAGGGTGTGTCAATGGGTTTTCGATTTTTATTACGTATCCTATCACGTCAAGAAGAGGGCTGTCCATCCACATTTAATTCATCATTCTGACTGTTGAACGTTGAAAAATACACATTCTCTGTAATTAGGATGTGTATAGTGCTACAATTCAGATATGATATGTTGAATAAAAATCATACTATGTGTTTTTTGTTGAAAGAGTTTGTGTGGTGCATTTATAATGTGCCACTAAAAATTAGTTGCATATTGTTTGAGATGATGATATTATTCGGGTGGTTAGAATCGGAGGGGTTAGTTTGAATAAATTCAAACTAACCGCAAGAATGTGCCAATTACGCTCCGGTGGAAGCGTAATTGATGCACAAAATGACCATTCCTTTTCTATGGTTGTTTTGTGCCTAGAGATTTATGGAAGGAATGGTTCATCGTTATGAGTAACGTAATGGAGTACAAAGGATATTATGGGACTGTCAACTTCTCTGCTGCTGATGGAGTCCTTTTTGGAAAAGTGATTGGTGTAAATAGCCTTATTTCTTTTGAAGGAGATAGTGTGCAGAGTCTTAAAGAAGATTTTGAAGGTGCAGTAGATGACTACCTTGAGTTGTGTGCT
>WQWL01000194.1 GCA_009785345.1 Oscillospiraceae bacterium | reverse complement strand
TGATATCTTTTATTGGACAGCAGAAAATCCCGGTCGTGCGGAAGTGGATTTTATCATTCAAGATGACGTTCACATTATTCCAATTGAAGTAAAGGCCACTACGGCAAAGCACGCACGCTCACTTACGCAATATTGCAAAAAGTTTAACCCCGAAAAATCGCTTTTGACTTCGTTGGATGAAATGAGCGAACGACATTTACCATTGTATGCATTTTGGAAGTTTAGGGAGTGGGTGAATCAATAATATTGAGTTGCCCATATTCAAACAAATCGGGAAGGGGTAACCACATCCAATTCGTACCCTCTGAAATCCGTATTTCCTTAACTAGCTGACTCACAATCATTTTGCGCTAGACCGCATTTCTCTAGCCGCCGATTTGAACTCCTCGGAATGTGAGACGCACAACGTCTTCAGGATGGGTAAACTCCATATCGTATGCAAATAAGCCACCCTCACTAGCACCTAATCTCGGCATAACTATTGTTCCATCAGCCAGATAGAGTACAAGGGAATTATCCATTTCCCAAACTTCATTTGAAAATTCCAGCATTTCATCTAAAGTGCCGTAATTCATCAAGTCTCGTAAATACACTCTGACTGTTGTTGCAGTAATAGCCACTTCTGTACGCATCCCAGCATATTCACCAATGAAACGGCCGGGTTCGGGTCTTGCATCTATCGTCACAGTGAAGTCCCAATTGCCTCTGATTATACGCTCTGCTTGCAAGCCGCCCCACACAAAGACTAAGCTGTTTGGGTCTGCATCGCCAATATTGATTGTTCCGTTGCGAATTTCCGGTGTAACTTCCCCAAGTTCTGCCCAAAAAACTTCGCCACTTGGTGTCATTACTCCAACTCTAAACTCACCTGTGCCTCTAATCGCTAAGTCAGACTCTTGATAAGTGATATTTAGCACACTTCCGTTTAGATCGAGTTCGGTAACTTCAACAACTCTACCCGGCAGAACAATGGAGTTTTCCATGCCGATATGCTCTCCCACATTCATATCTGTAGACCCCATCTCAACAAACTGTACACCGGACGCTATCATGTTAAAACGTATTCGGTACATTTCTTCTACCCAAGAGTGTAGAAGAATGTTTGCAACTGTTGTGTTCACGTCAATACGCTGAGCAACAGTGCCACCGCCGATAGCCTCATAAAATCCCCATTCTTCGTTCCTATTTATCAAAGTTATATTGTCTGACAAGCTTCCGGCGAGTGCACCTGTAAATTGCATTTCTAAGTATATTCCATGATCCGCAAAAGCTGAAACTATTTCAACTTCAAGCTCATTATCGAGATATTGTACAGCGATTTCGCCATCTACATCTTGTACTATAGCATCACCTTCGCCTGCGTGTTCCGTAATATCATCGTCTGTTTGAATGTAAGGAATTGCTCGTTCATTATTAAATATTGACTGAAAAATCGAATTAAAATCAATAACACCTGCGGCTGCCATCGCTGCTGTTGTGAGCGATAATACCAGAGCCGCTGCAACCAAGGCCGTAACAAATTTTTTCGTAAATTGTGTTTTCCTACTCTTATTGGCAAATACGTCCGCCTCTTGTATAAGCCTGTCGTCAATATTTCCTATATGTTGTGATAACACAGTTGATTTCATATCTCAATACCCTCACTTTCTAAATATGTTCTGAGTTTCTGTCTCGTTTGGTGTAGCATTGATGTTACTTTACTTTCACTATATCCAAACATTTTGCTGATAGTAGTTATAGATTCAAAGTGCCAGTAACGGCGAACAAAGATTATACGTTTATCTCTATCTTGATTCCATAAAAACTCTGTTAACGCCCTTTCTATACGTTTGGTTTCAAGCTCACTTTCAACTGAGTCTCTACCTGATACGCATTCTTCAAGCTCTGAAAGAGAAGTTACAGCATCTGGATTTCTCTTTGCCGCAGATATGTATTCGAGCTTCTTGAGTGCATGATTTCTTGCTATCTTTCCTATGAATGCTGAGAACACACTTGGTCTTTTTGATGGTATAGCGTTCCATACAGCATGATATGTATCGTTTACACACTCCTCTGTGTCTTGCGAATTGTTTAGAATATTTCCTGCAATATATCGACAAAGTTTGCCATACTTAGCATCTGTAGCTTGTATTGCGTCTTCAGACCGTTCCCAGTACAATTTTATGATTCCTGAATCGTCCAAGTGACTTACCTCCTATTAGTGTAGCGTATCACACTGGTACGCAATACTTCAATTCTGTTCTTGCTTTTGAGCCGCTCACTCTATAAGTACGGTTTTTGTCGATAATATTGCATTTTATCATAAAAAATTTCTGTCTGCGTATATTTCAATATAACAAACGGATACTTCAAAAAAGAAATGTCCGCCATGCTTCGTTTAAAACAAAAAACACAGACGCAGAAGAATAATATCTCCACGTTTTTAACGGCTCAACAATTTTAGGACAATGAGTGTAAACAACGTACATCCATTGCCCTTTTTTGTGGCTATTTTTCACTTAATGAAACGATAAACCCGAACCAACTGCCCCTGCGGTTAACAGCCGCATGCTCTACCATACTGTAGGATAGGCTACCGAGAGAGCGTGGTACTCCTTCAACTCAGAGAGTGCCTGTTGTTACAGCAATTATTAAACAAAAACGCATTACGCATAGACTAGCGGTTCATCATATAAGAACATTTTGTATTCTTCTTCGGTTAGTTCATCAGAGGTTATCCCTCGCTCAATACAACACCTTGACATTGCACGATAATCCGTTTCAACAACAAGAGGTTCACCTGCGACATATCTGACATAACCACCAGCTTCTTCGGCTGCTTCATCTAACGTCTGTTCCCTAGCTTTCCTATCGCACATTCAAATCACCTTTCGATGTGTATTTTCAAGCAGTTTCCGTGCATCTGTCTCGTTAATTTCCGCTCGATACATTTGGTATGCGATTTGCACCGATATCAGCGACTACTGCGTTGGCTGGTATAAACGTGCAAATATAGTTGACTGCTACAATGTTGGTAGATTTTTTCAATTCCTATGTCATACCCGAGTTCCATAAGAATCTCATGTAAGGAATCATCCCATATGTATCCGGAGTTATAAACTAATGTGCCGTCAAAATCCCAAAATAAGGCTTTACTCACTGTTAACCACCATTTAATAATATTTATTAATGATCTTATGCAACTCG
Source organism: Oscillospiraceae bacterium (assembly GCA_009785345.1). Taxonomy (GTDB): domain Bacteria; phylum Bacillota; class Clostridia; order Oscillospirales; family Oscillospiraceae; genus WRMH01. The sequence continues at coordinate 1,154 of WQWL01000194.1, read as the reverse complement.
TATAGTGATGTTATGGATAAGTCTTGTCCATAATTTTTATGTTCATTTTTTCTGTCTATTAAAATCGAGATGCATCCTGCATTTATTGCAGTCTTAATATCTTTTTCCTCATCACCAATGAAAACCAATTTTTGAACATTGACACCATAATGCTCTGCTATGTATGCAAGTCCACTTTTGTTTGGCTTACGAAAGCCACATGTTAATGAGGATACATATAAATCGAGATGACTCAGTAAGCCTGATATATCCTTTTTGAAAATCTCATCGGGCATTGCAGTTGGCAAATCAGTTAGTGTTGCAATTTTGACACCTTTCTTCTTCAAAAATGACAAACAATCAATAGTGTCATCATAAATGACTGGCATTAGTTCATGCCCCTTGTAAAAGCTGTTGATAATGGCGTTTATGTCTATCTTTTTTTGCCAATGTTCGGTCACGGTATTGAATATCTCACTGGGAGTATATTCAATTTCTCTGTACACAACACGGGCATTTTTACTTTTTAATACATCACATGATTTTTGTATATCCTCTTTGGATAAGTTCAGATCAAACTCTAGATTGACAGCCTCAAAAGCACTTTCGTAATACTCTACCCACGAGAGTGGCATACCTTTGTATTCCATAAGAGTGCCACCTAAGTCGAAAACAATTACTTTCAACATGTTTTCCCCTTTTCTAATATGCATTTTCTTGAATAGGTGTCACAGTGGCTACAGTTTCAGTTAATGAAATAGATAAAATCATCTAAGATATTGCTAAATGATGATGGCAATCATATCATCAAACATGTACTAACGTCATTATACAAATCGTACTAATCAAATGCAACCACTAAAGAAACAGACATCAAAAAAACAAGTAGCCATATTGAACTTTTAAATCCTATAAGACTACTTGTAGTGGCTCGGCAGTTATCGTGTTAATTCCGCTCACGTTTGCCTTGTTTCCACTTTATATATTTCAATGTACCCAAACTCACACCCGTTACAAAAATGAGAGCAGCGATACTAAAAAATATGTATTCGCCCCGAAACTGTCGTGTCAAATTGAGTGACTCTATGGAAAGTACCTCAAGCACCTCAAAACGACCTGTCGGATTGCGATTACTCACAGAAAAGTTGCCAATACGAAATGCTACACCTTCTGCT
>WQWL01000193.1 GCA_009785345.1 Oscillospiraceae bacterium | reverse complement strand
GATATGATAGACGGTATTTTGATGGAAGAAAAAAAGGAGGTAGACAAGGTGATATTATCAAGCAAAGAGCTTTCGCCGTTCTTCGGCAACGACAAAACACCACGCGAAATGAAAGATACTATCTTAAAACTGCTTAACGAGCATAAGGAGAAAAACCCGCCGGAGCTTGGCAAAACCGATAAGCCGGTTAAACCGCCGGAGCGTTAGGCCGTTTTCAATAACAAACCCTTTCCTACAAATACATTGAAAATCATGATGATTTCAGGCAGCGCATACGGTTTGCCGATACTGATGCAGGTGATCTCGTGGCAGAAAGTATGCAGAATACAGTGGGTTGGCTTCAAAATGTGTTAACCTTTGTCAGCGTAGTGTATGTGCTCAGCGGAGTTGATATTTGGATTGTCGTGATCATGGTTCTGACCTGCATCCCTGCAATAGTGTTGGCGTATATTTTCAAGGATGAGGAATATATAGAGAAGACGAAGTGGAATTACGAAAGTCTGATGGCCATAAATTATTATTTCGAAGCGACTTGGCCAAGCTCGATTAACGATGTACGATTTTTCGGTTTGTATCAATGGCTTAAGAGTAAATTTCGGGCAATGATGAAGCGTTACTTGGTGCATAAAAATAAAATAACTGCAAAGCATACACTCTGGAATGCTGTTGCAGACCTGTTTCGCAATGGTGTATATGTAGCAGTGCTCTTGATTACTGCGTTACGCATATTCGAAGACCCGCAAGTGGGTATTGGGGCGTTTCTGCTTGTGTTTACAATGGCCGGGCAGTTGCAAGAGGTCGGCACTAAGATTTTTGTCACCGCAGCGCAGTTTATAAGTGATGTGCGATATATGCAAGATTTTTTCTACCTTGATGAATTGGAGTATGAAGCGCGTAATCCTTGTGTTGCACCTCGTGAAAAATTCGATGTAGAATTTGATACTGTATGCTTCACATATCCTAATACCGATCGAGAGGTATTGCATAATCTGTCGGTTCAAATTGCCGAAGGTGAAAAAGTGGCGATTGTGGGCGAAAATGGTTCAGGAAAATCAACATTTATAAGCTTGCTGACCGCAATGTATAACCCTGATAGCGGAAAGGTCAAAATTGGCGGTGAAGATGTATTTTCAGATTTATCATCGTCACGAAAGACGCTTTCGGCGATTTTTCAGGAATTTGCACACTATGAAACGACGCTCCGCGAAAACGTCACAGTTTCCGATAGCACGCTTAATGCGAGTGACGATGAAATAATGGATATCGCTGAAAGTGTCGGAGCTGGTGATGTGATTGAGCAACAGGCAGACGGTCTTGATGAAATAGTTGGTTCGTTTTCTCCAACCGGCAACAATCTTTCCGGAGGTCAGTGGCAGAAAATCGCAATTATGCGCGGGCTTTATCGTTCAAATGCCAAGATAATGGTGTTAGATGAGCCTACAGCGGCGCTTGACCCAATTGCTGAGGCCGAAATATATCGCAACTTTGCGGCACTAACAGAGGGCAAAACTACGATATTAGTTTCGCACAGGCTTGGTATAACGCAACTGGTGGATAGGATTCTGGTGTTCGACAATGGGCAGATTGTTGAGGATGGTGATCATGCTACTTTAATAAATCAAGATGGGTTGTACGCAGAGATGTACCGTGCCCAAGCGAGATGGTATGAGTAGCGAAGAAATTAAGAGAATTTGAGCAGTATGTCTAAGTTTGACAGGGAGAAATCTGTCGGAATCTTCAAAACGTACAATTTACCACAAAAAAACGACCACTAACCACAAAGATATTGAATGATCTTATAAATTAAGCTATGCTCTGGCAATAGCAGTCGAAGGTGTGATAACCATGATTGATAAATTAGCCGGGAGCATAGCTTTTTGCTGTGCAAAAAAAGGGATATACAAGCAGGAACTTGTTGCTCAATATGCTTATGGCTACAAGTTGCTTCTGTCTACCGTAACAAGTGCTTCCATTGTGCTTTTGATTGGACTTATATTTGCATCGGTGGCTGAGGCTGCCGTGTTTATGATTGCTTTTGCAATTTTGCGTTCTGTGGCAGGTGGATTCCATGCTCAAACGCACAAAGTTTGTCTTATTGCTTTTTCATCTATATTTTTGGTATCTACTCTTTTTGTAAATGTGCTGATACCGGAATATATTCTGTCGTATTTTCCGTTGCTTGCGGTTGTTTCGTGTGTAATTGTGTTTTTGAAAGCGCCGGTAGCTGCGCAAAATAAACCGATACCAACGCCTAAACGGAACAAACTCAGGAGGATTTGCATCGTAATTTCATGCATAAATATCTTTATAGCGCTATTGGTCACCATATTTACTGTTGGGGGATTTGCGGTAATTTCATCATATTTCTTAGGCTTTTTCGCAGCATCTCTTTCACTTTTCACAACCAAAAAGAGGGGGTAATACAATGTTCAAGAAGCTTTTCAAGATTCTACTCGTGTTTTCGTCTTCGCTTGCACTACTCATTGCAACGGCGTCTGTTGCCGGAGCTTGTTTCTTTTTGTTTCATCAGCCTGATATTCCTGAAACTTTGAATGAATCTAAGCATTAGTGGGTATGGTACTATCCTCAGAGTTAGCCCAAAGTCTCTGCGGTTTTTTCATAATATTTAGCCAAGTCTTCTTTGCTCAATGAATATTCTTTCAAGAAATTATCAACATGTTCATCGCTGCTGCCTTCAATCTCAATGTACTTGCCGAGCTGCTTTATGTCAACAAGATATAGAGTGACATTGTCATTTAGGATGCATTTTTGTTTCTTCCTTGTAACGGTGCCGGTGAGGTCGAAATGTATAGGCAGTTCTTTCTCCAGAATGTTAAGCGCAGATTCGTCAAGTGGAATTGAGATCGTAGACCATTCGTGATTTTCTTTTTTTAATGTGAAGTACAGACAAGGCTTCTGTGCAATTTTTATGCTCACCATAAAGCCACCAACTGACTTGTTGGCATAGATCAGTTCTCTGTGATATTCTTCTTTGCTCCAGTTGAGTGAGCAAACTTTGTCTTTAAAATTTTCCGGTATTTTTATAACCGGGTATCTATAACCTTTTTTGTTTTTGGCCTGTATAGAGCCGGAGTCAATAGCCGTGTGAATGGACTCAAAAATTTTATCCATAAAAGTTGTCACAAGTATCATCCTCATCTTCGCTTTTGCTGAAGCATAACTTAATTTATAAGATCATTCAATGCGTTTGTGGTGAGTGGTAGTTTTTCTGTGGCGAATTGTATGTTTGGGTGGGTGAGGAAGGTTTGTTTAAGATTAAGGGTCAGGTCTTTAAAATGGACATTAAATTTCGTTGACAAGTATGATATACTGAGGGTGCTGAATCATCGTTTTGCTTGTGAACATTAAAGAATCAAGGGGGTGGCATGGATGAACTCAAAAAAGGAAGTTGAGATCATTGTTTCCGCATTAGTGATGCAACTGGAAAATTTGCTTGCCGATAAGCTAAACTCTGTAATACTGTACGGTTCTTATGCGCGAGGTGATTATGAAGAGTATTCAGATATTGATGTAATGATTCTCCTTGATGTGCCGCAAGAGCAAGTTAAGATCTATCGAAAGGTGATTTATGCTAAAGTTTCCGACTTTGAATGGGAACACGATTTGCTAATATCTCCGGTAATTCAGAGCATTGAAGTATTCTTGAAATACAAGAATGTCTCAGGGTTTTACAAAAACATACTTACAGAGGGAGTTCAAATCAGTGCATAATACAGAATGGATAGATTTAGCCAAACACAGGTTAATGACAGCCGCAGAGGACTATGAGACTGCGGTGAAAATGCTAGACAATGGCTTGTATAGAGGGGCTAACAATAGAGCGTACTATTCGATTCTCCATGCAATGAGAGCGGTTTTGGCTCTTGAAGGAAAAGACTTTAAAAAACATTCAGCACTGATTAGCTATTTCAGGAAGAGTTATATTAAAGTTGGTGCTTTTAATAAAGATCATTCAGACATTATTTCAGCATCAAGTAATATTCGCCATGCAAGTGACTATGATGATTTTTACATTGCGGACAAAACTGAAACCCAAGAACAGGTGGAATCTGCAAAAATTTTCTATGATGCGGTTGAAGAATATCTAAATCATTGTTTTGAGGAAGCATGACATTATAATTATCCGATGATGTTTAATCGTGAACTTGATTGACCCAGAATCCATGGGGCGCCGTGGCAAGCACAACCGTTTCGCGAAGTTTTTGCAAGTCAGATTCAAAGCTGCTATTGGGTTCTGAAATGGTGGTTCCGTACAGTATTGTTGTTGAGGAGCAAAAAGGTGCCAAGGTTTATTTATCGTCATGCCCTAACTTTGTGACGACAGATACTGAATACGTAG
>WQWL01000192.1 GCA_009785345.1 Oscillospiraceae bacterium | reverse complement strand
TTTCGGGGTACGTGACATTACTTTAGACAAGTTTGCGAACTTTGCAGTTGAAAAGCGACAGGTGTGATCTAAATATGAGGATCGTTTGACTCTCGCTTTGGATGCGTGAATAATTCAGGGTAACATATGATGGTGGATATAACGATGAGTATGCTGATTTTGACGATGGGTTTGCACGCTGTATAGTTTTCGAATTGTCAGCATTAAGCACTTAGTGATAACTGGAAGGAGGAAATATTGCGGTGAGTTATGATATAAGGCTTTGCGATCCAATTACAAACGAAACCATTTAGTTTTCGCATCCTCATCGTCTAACTGGAGGAACCTTTATACTTGGAGGCACATGCGAAGCATGGCTTAATGTTACATATAATTATTCACAACACTTTTATCGCGTGATTGATAAGGATAAAGGTATTCGTGCCATTTACGGCATGACTGGAGCAAAGTCTATAAAAGTTCTTGATGAAGCTGTACAAAAACTTGGAGATGATGTATGTAGTGATTATTGGGAGCCAACAGAAGGAAACGCGAAGGCAGCACTCCTTAAACTTATAGCATTGGCAGAGATGCGACCGGACGGCATTTGGGACGGTGATTAATATACACAGGGAGAAAAGCACATGCTAAAAGTTATAGAATTAATAAAACAAAGTCCTAGTTGGCGCAAGATACTCTCCGCTGAGCCATATAACTTGACGATAAAAGATGACTGCGAATTTACCATACTGAAATACTCGCAAATTCATTCGGATATGAGTCTCGAAATTGTACGAGAATGTCGAGGATTAATTATTGACAAAGAACTCAATCCGGTATGTGTGCCGTTTTTCAAGTTTGCCAACTACGGTGAGCCCTATGCAGATATAATCGATTGGTCCACCGCTTGTATTCAAGAAAAATTAGATGGCTCTCTAATAAAGGTGTGGAATTATAATGGAAAGTGGATCGTATCTACAAATAACACTATTTTTGCCGAAAAAGCAATGCTTTTTGCGAAAGGCGAAGCTGATTGCGTTTACAAGAACTATGCTGAATTGTTCAGAGCCGCTGCAAACAAAACGCAGTTAGACTTTTGTAAATTAAATCCGCGTTACACATATATGTTTGAGCTAACATCGCCCTATAATCGAATAGTTGTTCCGCACAAAGAAATTGAGATTACTCACATTGGTACTCGCGACAATGATACATTACAGGAAATTGATGCTGACTCCGGAATTAAAAAACCTAAGGTCTATCAATTTAACAACATTGACGACCTAATCTCAATGGCTTCTACGTTGAAATATTGGGACGAAGGTTATGTTGTTTGTGACGCAAACTACAATCGGATCAAAGTGAAAAGTCCGGCTTATGTTGCTATACACCATTTAGTAGGTACGTTGAGTGACAAACGGATTATTGAATTAATACGAAAAAATGAAGTGGAGGAGTTTCTAATCTACTTTCCGGAGTATAAATCGTATGTTGATAAATTGCTTAATATGATAGCGTCATTTGAGTTGTGCATCGCACAGATTTTGGAAGAGCAGATTAATGGTTTTCATTTTGAAACACGAAAGGATTTTGCGCTTATGGCAACAAAAACGAAATTTCCGGCATTCCTGTTTGCATATTATGATGGGAAGGTCAAAAATGCAATTGAATGGTTGTGGGGAATGGAAAATGACAAAGTGCTTCAACAGTTGGAAAAGATAATTGACAAACCGGGTCACATTTGATGAAAGGACGGATAGAAAATGACAAGCAACTATAAATTGCCGGGCTGGCTTAAAGACGCACTCCCGCCATTATCTACACCTGTTGAGATTTCCTATAGAGACGGAAATTATTTCGCACTCAATCCGGATGGAACTGAAGAAAAATTATCGGATGACATTAGTGAGTCCTATTACAATATAGACAGACAAAATGTTGGGATAATTTTTGCCGATAGCGTGTATAAAGAACTCGGCATTAATAAAGGAGAACTAATCACAACACCAACAAGTGATGGTATGCATAGAGTTCTGTTTTCGTCAACCGATGAAGATAGTTTATTTCTACTTGAGTCCGCATAGGATAATGCACAAGAATCACATACTGCATGGAAAGAAGAACCGGAAGATTTTTACAAGTCATATTGTATGATTGACCGTCATCCGGCTTTTTGGATTCGTGAAACATACAACCGAATGTTGAAAGATAAAAATTGGTGATGGAGCGGAGAATAGCAAAATGAGCCAATTAATCAAGGTAGATAGTGAGTATGCATTTTGGGTTAGCGAGTTGAGCAACCGTTTCAAAAGTATGCAAGTTAAAGCGGCTACCAAAGTCAATCATGAAATGCTCGCTTTTTATTGGATGCTTGGTAATGATATTGTAAAGATGCAGGTTGAACAAAGATGGGGAAGCAACTTCTTTGCAACGTTGAGCGTGGATCTAAGAGCAGCGTTGCCAAAGCAAAGCGGCTTTTCAGAAACAAACCTTCGATACATAAAAAACTTCTATATTCTATACAGCCAAAAATCCCCACAACTTGTGGGAGAAATTTGCGATACAGAAATTAGATCACAGATTCTTGATGATTTATGTGCCATTCCGTGGGGACACCACAGGTATATAATTGATAAGTGTAAAGGCGATGTCGATAAAGCTCTGTTCTATGTACGTAAAGTACTCGAGAATAATTGGTCGAGAGCGGTTTTGCTCAACTGGCTAGATACTGACCTCTACGAGCGGCAAGGCAAAGCGATTTCAAATTTCACAAATCAATTGCCTCAACCTCAAGGTGATTTGGCACAGGAAATCACAAAAGATCCATATAACTTTGATTTTCTGGCGATGCGTGAAGGTTTTGATGAGAGAGAGAGTTTAAGGATGCACTTACAGGCAATGTTGTGCAGTTTTTGATGGAGCTAGGAAGTGGCTTCGCTTTTGTTGGCAAAGAATACAGATTAAAAATCGGGCAAACCGAGAAATTTTTAGACCTACTGTTCTACAATATTAACCTACATTGCTACGTTGTTGTGGAAGTTAAGGTCGATAAGTTTGAAAGCGAGTATATCGGTCAACTCGGAACCTATGTCACTGCTGTTAACCATATTTTAAAATCTGAAATTGATAACCCAACAATAGGTATTTTAATCTGTAAAGAAAAAGACAATGTGCTTGCACAGTACGCATTGGAATCGTCAGGCCAACCAATAGGTATTTCAGAGTATGAGCTATCAAAACTATACCCTGCAGACTTTAAAGGAACTCTGCCGACCATTGCGGAAATTGAAGAACAATTAAAATAGCAGTGTTGTCTGTTAGCAGTCTTATTGTAAAAGAAAGCCATTACGAAAGTTTGTGTGAAATTATAAAAGAAGAAATGGCAAAGTGGCTGAAATCTATGAGAGAATATAACGATATCTCTTAAAAAAGGTGGGGATATTTAAACGAGGTTATAATCCGCGACCCTCTCACGGCTTCTTCATACTTCTTTGAAATTTGATCTGTTATGTCATTGCTAATTACAAGAGGGTAAGGGGCAATTAAACCATCGTAAACTATTTTACCATCATATGGCAGTAATACAGTATCAATTATAGTGTGAACCTTATAATTAAGGACCTCTGCGATTGTGGACTCAAGACCCCTGACTCCATAAAATACAGGGTTCTTTTCAGACTCTATCGGCATAAGGACAGCGTATTCAGGGGTGTATTTTACAACAAAAAAAGTCCCTTTTACATGTTGGTTTTCCCAAGATTTGAATATTTGGACTCCTTCAGGTGTGATTACATACTTGCCACCAGTGTCGCGAATGAATCGGGAAATCAAACTGGGATCTTCCCATAATCTCTCACGAAGAATCATAACAACCTCAATTTTAGGCAACTCGTTTTCAAGATCAATATCCAGTCCAAGACGCAGGATTCGATTCACATACTCTAAAAGAGGATACCACAACGAGAAGAATGCGAGACGTTCATCACGAGGAAGTGTTGATATGCTTGTGGACTCTGTAAAAAAGCAGCATTTTTTGAATTTCCGCCTACTTCCGCAGGGGCATCGTTCATTTCTACCCACTTTCTTTGCGAGCGTGACGATTGGCTTTACAGGTTTTACTTTTTCTTCTTCCATTTATTTTCACCTTAACTACTAAAATTTATTAAATACCAGCTTGCGAAACTCTGTAAAAAGATGTAGACTTATTGTTATATAATAACAAATTGAGAAGCATAATGATCATAGCGGTGTCTCATATTCATTATTGTTCATTTAAAGGCAATAACATTGTTATTTGCTGGGGCTGGCCGCAAGGATCGGGTCCCACCACGGCGGGGAAATACCCCGCCATTTTCTTGTATAAGGCGGTTTATATATGCGTGAGCTAAGCATTTTTATCGACGAATCTGGTGACTTTGGAAAATATAAACACCATTTACCATATTATTCAAATGCGATAAAAGAGAATACGATTGATTTCACTCGTACTGTTATCGAAATATATGTGCTATAATTGATGAAAATCATAGAGAAACCTATAAACTGGAGGACTATCAATGACACCAAGAGAGAAAGCCACAAAGCTACACAAAAAAGTCAATACATTTATTCTATCTTG
>WQWL01000191.1 GCA_009785345.1 Oscillospiraceae bacterium | reverse complement strand
TGATGCCCATAAGCCGAAAAGTACAGACACGATTCCTGTGAAAAGCATCCAGCCGGAGCGGTTGCCTTTTCCTGCGCTACAAAAAGAAACGATTTCGGATATTCCCGAAAATAAAATCCCTATACCGAAGAAGATTGCTATTGTTGTCAGACTCATGAGTGGTCTGAAGAATAAGTTAATCCCCAACCCTATAGCCAAAAGCCCTGCTATTGGCATTAACCATCGAAAAGTTTTCATAAATAATTGCTCCTTTTTATTTGTTTGTGTTCATGAATGAATTATATATCACCAAGATAAACTGGAGATAAACTAAACTTAAACTGTACATAAACTTTTATCCCTTAAAGCGATATCCGGCACCTCGTACTGTTTGAATATATTTTGGCTGGGATGGTTCATCTTCAATTTTATCACGCAAGCGGTTGATGTGAACAACTACAGTAGCATTATCGCCGAGCGCATTTAATCCCCAAATTCTTTCATACAATGTTTCCCGACTAAAAACCATGTCTTTGTTTTTGATGAGGAATGTCAGCAATTCATATTCCTTTGTTTTAACATCAACTTCCTTGTCATTCACAAATACACGCCGAGATTCTGTAAAAATACAGATATTGCCGATTATTATTTCGGAGGTATCAACACCATTAGGTTCTTTCAGTCGCTCGTATTGAGCAATGTTTGCCTTAACATGAGCCACAAGTACATTGGGCGAAAACGGTTTTGTTATATAATCGTCTGCCCCCATGTTAAGCCCTTTGATGGTATCAATGTCCTCTTGCTTTGCCGTCACCATTATAATTGGAATATCAAGTGTTTCCCGCAATTTGCTACATACACCAAATCCGTCTATGCCCGGCAACATCAAATCCAAGATAATTAAATCATACCGATTTGATAGTGCCATCCGTATTCCATCTTCGCCTGTTGCGGCTATGTCAGCTTCAAAATTATTCGTGACTAGATAATCCCTTTCAATTTTTGCGATTTGGGGGTCATCTTCAATGATTAAAACTCTTTTCATTATGAAGTCGCTCCTTTCATAACAGGGATTTTTATGATTATGCGTAAGCCACCCTTTTTGACATTTTCGGCACTAATACTGCCGCCCATACGCTCTAATGCTTTCGATACAATCGCAAGCCCCAATCCACTCCCTTGTTGCGGATTATTTCTTGATGGGTCTGCTCGGTAAAAAGCCTCGAACAGTCTAGGCAATTCTTCTTCTTTAACGCCGGTTCCGTTGTCCTCTAAAATTATTTTTACGATGTCGTTCTCGGCAAAACAAGAAACTTTTGATGTTACTGTTTCCTTCTTTTTGTACTTTACACTATTATCAAAAATATTTGTAAAAATGCTCCGCAACTGTAGCGGGTCGGCATAAATATTTACATTGGAAATCGTACATTCCGCTTTTATTGACAACCCCTTTGCTTTATATTCTTCTTGCGAAGCTGATATAAATTCTTCTGTCTCCTTTCCAATATCAAGTATTTCGGGATTTATCGGATAGCTCCCCATGTCCATTTTTGAGTACAGGAACAACTGCGAAACCATACTGTTTACCTCGTCAGCTTTTTGCATAATGGTATGAAGATACTCTTTCTGTGATTCGGGAGTGTTGGCTACACCATCAATTAAGCCCTCCGCAAATGCCTTAATTGAAGTGAGTGGAGAACGCAAGTCGTGAGAGATACTTGAAAATAATTCTTTTCTGTTCTGCTCATTTTTCTGCACCATATCATCAGATGTCTGTAGCTTGACAGCCATATTGTTGAAAGATTCGCATATCGGCTTAAATTCATCTTGATTGACGTAATCAATTCTATAATCTAAGCCACCATCACTTATACGCTTTACACCTGCTGAAAGCATCTCCAATGACTTTTCGATTTTTTTGAAAACAAACTTGGTAAGAAAACGGTTTGTCAAAACCATGACCGCACCAAAGAAAAGGAATACTGCAATAGCAATCGCCATCGCTAAAATTCCCCGACCATTATTATCAAATAAAATATCCTGCCTAAAAGGGATTAGCACAAACTCGTAATCCGTGAAAAGACTTAAAACAAAAAGACCATTTGTTACTGCTACCATCGAAAGAAGATATGGAATTATGCTCATCAAAATATTTGATATAAAGAGCCGTCTTTTTATTGTCATATTAAATGCCACCTACCTCCTGTTTTTTGAATCAGAATGACAAGCATACAACCGCTTTGCCATAACCATTGTTTCATCAGCCGCTAACCGTCATTTCACATAAATCAAATCAATATCATATACGAAGAATACCACGCTAATATAAACTGGAGATAAACTGAACTTAAACTGGAGATAAATTATTTTTTTGAGCGGGGGCAATTGTTGGTGACATTTTGATTCCGTCACCCGAAAAACATAACATCAACGTGTATATGCAATCGATTTTTTCGCCACTCCGTATAAAAAGTATAGCAAAGCCGCCCTTATTTTATGCGACATTTCTTGTTATGTACTCAACAGCTACACCTTGTCTTGTATCTATTGTAACGCTGTTTGGTACTTCCTCAACTTCTGGAAAATCGAGAACACCGACGAAGTTATAGTGTATGTCCAGTTGTTGCGTTCTACTTTTCCCTCTGCCATTTGCATGATGTATAACAATCTTTTCAACAAGCTCATTGACGATATGGGGGTTAAGTTCTGACATACCTGTGTATTTTCTTACAGTTTGTAGGAATGTAGTTGCTGTGTGCTTGTGTTTTTCGTCTGCATCCAACTCCGCTTGTATAATGGCGATTTTCTTTTTAAGCGATATATGCTCATCATCGTAACGCTTTGACAACATCATAAATCTTTCGTCTGAAAGCTTACCACTTGCGTTGTCCTCATAGATTTTTGTGAACAAATTATCGAGTTCACGGCATCTGCCTGTCATAGTTATTATTTCTTGCTCACGCCACTTATTTTCACGTTTTGCGGTTTTAATGGTTTTGTCCATCAGCAAATTAACAAAACTTTCTTCCTTGTCGTGCAGAAAACTGGTCATACGTTGAAGTTCCAGTAATAAGACCTGTTCTAGTGCATCTGCTCTTATGTAGTGACTTTCCGTACAAATACCACGATGCCGCCTGTAATTAGCGCAGTTGTAAAAACCGATATGTGTACTTGGATGATTCACATTGAAATGCATCTTTGCTCCGCATGAAGCACAGTATAGAATCCCTGAAAACATAGGTTGCTCTGATTTTTCCGGTTTTCTGCGCTTGGTACTTTCTCTTATTCGCTGTACCGTTTGTGTAGCTCAAAGCTTTGCGAAAACACGAGCATAATTCACTTTGTTTCAAAAAAACTACTCGTATTGTGTGATGTTGATTGTGTGGTTTTAGTCACGGATGCGGTAGTCTGCAACAAGTATTGTTTTGGATCGGTAATACTCACTTCACCGAAGAGATAAAGTTCATATACCGGTCCTGAGAATATATAATCGTTGTCTTTGGCATAAGCTATCATCCTATCCGGCAAGTCATTTAAGTAAAAATAAAAATCCCTAGCTGTAGCAAGGATACTTGTTCTGTGCCTACAAATGCATAATATTATGTTACATTTTTGTTCCAAGTTCATAACCTGCTAAAAGGTGCTTTTCGCATATCTTGCTTTTGCCTAATCCACCCCTGCAATCGCCAGCCAAGTACATACCTTTCTCAGTCCAGTTAAGGGCTTTGGAAAGATGCTGTTGATAATATGATACAGGCTGGTCAAATGTTTGCGGTTCATTGTCGTCCGCTGTCATTAATAAATATGAATCTTTCGCAGGGTATTTGTGTTCCTTTGAAAGCGCATAAAGACGGTCAATAAAGGCTTTTGTTCTTGCTGTAATCATCCAAAAATACAACGGTGAAGCCAAAACAACGGTATCACATTCATTATAAAGGCTGTAAATCTCTTGCATATCATCATTAACAACACATTTGTTGCCGTTGTCTTGGCATAGCGCACAGCCTTTACAGCCCTGTACATTTTTATCACCCAAGAAAGCTATTGTAACCTTATGTCCCTTTTTGCTTACGCCTTTTGCAAAGGCATCAGCAAGTTTAAGTGTTGTGGATTCTTTCGTACCACTGCCGACTACAACCAAAATATTTTTCACAAATTACACCTCTCTCAATTATTATTCAACATTTATACTGTTACTTTATCAAACCAATGTTTTGTCGCATTTTGCAGTTTATCCCTAAAAAAGTTTACAAATGGCCCAATTATAAATACGGTTAATGCAGTAGCAATACCTACAGTAGCTCCTAGCACAAACGCCAAAGCAGCAAAAAATAAATCCATTCCCAAGCGAATCCATCTAAATTTGATTTTGCCACCTGTCATATCTTCAAAGACAATACCTAACGCATCATATGTAATTAGCCCTAAGTTAGCGGTTATGGTTAATGCACAACCAAAAGCCAAAAGCATTAAAGTGACAATAAGCAATCCAACCCTCGCAGGCAATGGCAGCTCTATAGAAATTAAATTGCTCATAATAAAATAAAAAAAGTCAACTAAATACCCAATTGCAAACATAGCTATTACAGTTCCTATTCCAATAAGGGTTCTCTTTCTTATAAAAATGAAAATTAGCATTGGAATACTTGAAAGCAACATCAGTGTCCCAAAAGAAACACCTGTAATGCCGCTAAT
>WQWL01000190.1 GCA_009785345.1 Oscillospiraceae bacterium | reverse complement strand
CCCGGTCTCTTTGAAATAAGGGACGAAATGGACTATCCTGTTCTATATTCTGCAATTACCGAGGGTGTCGATTTGTTTATCACAGGTGATAGAGATTTTGATGATATCGTATTGGAGCGACCTGAGATACTCACACCCGCAAAATTTCTTGATCTGTATTAACTCGATATAACCGCACATCTGATGAGTACGGCATTGTACCCCACCTATGACTGTGTTTATAGGTGGGGACTTTTTGTTGTACAGAATATAGTAGATGCCATGCCATATTCCTCGCCGGTTTTTGATACTTTGTATCGTCTACCGCAAGGCGAAATAAATAGCTTCATTTATAATTCTGTTAAGGCTCTGTCAAATCCGGATTTATTTTCTGATGAAATTCATTTCATTAATTGCTTTTTATTCCCAATTGACTTTAACGCTACCGCTATAAGAATGTCCGGTAATAGCTATTGTGTGCTCGCCGTCTGCACTTATTGTGAAAGAAAGTCCACGTCCTTCGATTCCTTGTCCTCCCTGAACAAAATAGCCGGCTTCATCGGAGACGATTATATCCAAACTTCCTCGCCTCGAATCTATGCTAAATGTCAACTCGCTTCCAGCAGCCAACGAAACCGTATGCGATTCAGTTCCCGTAAAATTGTTTGATGTCATTTCTATGCTTGTATCAGTGATTACAAGTCTAGGCTCGCTTGAACAAGCTACTAATAAGCTCGTTGTTAGGATGACAATTAAAATTGCAACCAAAGATTTTCTCATGATTCTCATGTAATATACCTCTATTCATTATATAAAATTTGTTCGCTTACAATTCTAAGTGCCCGCTGGTGTATGTTAGTTGGTGCAGGTAATGCATATGTCTATTCGGTGATTTTTTTCTTTTCAAAGTATCCTGTCAACGGCAGTATTGAATGTCAGCCAATTTATACCGTCAGCTCTTGTAATACAAAACGTAGTGGCAGATGGATAACCGCTTTCATCAATTAATGAAAGTGCGGCATAGCCGTTCATGTCGCCTAGTTTGTACTCAGACATTGAGTTGATAAGTTCGTTTGCTCTTTTAATTGTGTTTTGATTCATTTTTCAAAAACCTTTCATAATTTCTTTTCAAGATAGTGTATCATACCAAACACGACAGCTATATGACTTGTTTGAAAATACTTATTAGGTACATAGATTTTTACTCGTTATCTTTTTTGTCATTTTTTCTCAAGGTAATTATCGCACCTAAACATAGAACAATTATGACTATTACAATTGCGCCATTGGGTATTGACCCTAAGTCAATGTCCGTAAAGAAATTAATAAAACCACGCACGAGTCCGACCAATACAGCGCAAGCTATAAGAATAGTCGCCTTTGTTTTTTGCTCATTTTAATCACCCCCAATAATCGCTAATGATAGTTAAATTGCTGTTAAATATGTTTATTTTGCATACTTGTTTGTTCACGATATGTCCTCCTTCATTCACCTGCTGCCCCAACAGTAACTTCCAAAACCAACTCTTCGACTTACAATACTTATCTTGCCATAATCAACGGTCGGATTTCTTCGATGAGTATCCTATTGTATTCAGTCGTGTTTTCATGCATAGACATGTGTCCTGCATTTGGAATACTGAAAAATGCCTTATATGGTGCTGAAATTTCTTCATAAAATTCTCTTGCTAACTGATAAGATGTTTGACGGTCTAATTCTCCCATAATATAAAAGACAGGGATTTGATAATCCGTTCCAAAATTTCGAATATCAAAGTTTGCGCTAAATATATACTCAAACAGCGACCATTGATTACGGAGCGCATCAACTGTAATATAATACATTTTTTCTCTGAGTGTATAATATGGCGAGGTCATCGAACTCCATGCAAGTTGCAAATGATTCCCTCCATAACCATATCTTCCCATTAAGGCACGCACTTCGATTAGATAGCTAATCCAATCTTCACTAAAGTCACCTTGTGGCAGTCTAAGTGCTTCCGCAGCAGCGATACTCCTACTATTTCCGTTAGCTCTCGCCGCTTCTATGACGGCTTCCAAACCCAATCGTTCGCTTTCATGCATATTAACCGCTTGCCCAACAGATATATATGCGCTGAAATATTGCGGATATTGTTGGACAAGTGCCGAACCCAAAATAGAACCCCAACTATGCCCAAGAACAATTATCTGCTCTGTATTTAGTCGTTCCCTGATGTATTTTGTCACTTCGTGCGCATCGCTTACAACACGTTCAAAAGTTAGAGTTTCAAGCACTTCTTCCGGGTTATTCAAAAAAAATGTTTTTCCGGTATTTCGTTGATCCAAACGAACAATTGTGAAGTAACCCTCTAACTCAAATTGGTAGTTATGAAGCTGCGGCATGTCAGGTGCGCCGGGTCCACCGTGTAGCATCAAAATGACAGGATTGGAGGTGTCTTGACCTCTGAAATATAATGCTTGATAAATCCCATCGATTTCAATAACTTCCATTGAATCAATTCCATTTGGTGTAATTATCCTGTTAGTAGAACGCACAATTGCCGGATAAATCACCATGATTGAAATAAAGGCAAGAGTCACAAACGTGACAAGCCCTGCGAGAAATAACCCTGTGAGTTTTAATGCCTTTCCTTTTTTACATTGCTGTGATAATGCAGTTGCTTCTTTCATTTACCTATCTCTCCTGTTACTATATCTGTTTCTATACTTAAAACTAAAGCCAACAACTATGACTCAACTGATATGTGTTTGTTACGTTTATTCATCAACTAAGACTGCAATCTCTGCAAGCACTTCAGAAAAATTAAATCCGTCTATTCTTGTTGTGCTTCCTGTTCTAACAATTACAGTGTTATTGGCAGGTGAAATATATAAAAACTGTCCAAATCTCCCCATAGCCCAAAAATCTAATCCTCCGGATGCACTCGGTCTTGAATACCACATATACCCGTAGCCAATATTTTGACTTTCAAGAAACGTACCAACATATTCACTTGCAGATATTGCTCTATACGGAAAAAACCTGTAATCCTCCACACTTGCATCCCATCGCGTCAAAATTCTAAATACAAATGTCGGTGATAACAAAATACTCGAAACTATAATGAAAGTGACTGCAACTGCAATAATGGCTACAAGTGCAAACGCTGCCCATTTTTTAACTGTACGAATCAAAATGTTTCCTCCCTGTACCAAAATAATAATTTTTTTTATTAAAAACATGATTGTTCAAATAATATGTAGAACGCTTCAACATTATGGTATTGGTGGTGATGAAAATATCATCATTGCTGGCCGTTTTAGGTGCTAAATGTAGAAAATCGTGTATATTGCATGTTTCTGTTTGCTTGCTTATAATGCGGATAATAGCATTAATAGAAGGAGACAGATTATGAACGAACTTATAAAATTTGAAGAAGTCGAAAAGAGGGTTCTAATTATCCGGGATCAGCATATGTTGCTTGATAAAGACGTAGCTGAGTTATATGGAGTGGAAACAAAAGATATTAATCGTGCGGTTAGAAACAACCCTGGCAAATTCCCAAATGAATATATTGTGACACTTAATAAAGAAGAATGGGATTCTCTAAGGTTAACATTTTTAACCTTAGACGCTTCGGGAAGAGGACAGCATACTAAGTATGCTCCTAAAGCCTTCACAGAAAAAGGGTTGTACATGCTTGCAACTATCCTTAAAAGCTCGGCAGCAACACAAACAACAATTGCTATCGTGGAAACATTTGCTAAAATGCGTGAATTTGCAAGGATAGTGACTCAACTTCCTGATATTAAAGAGGAAACAGAGAAGAATGCATTGATGCAACGAGGTGGCGATTTATTTATGGATGTGTTGGAGGACAACATCTTGGAAGTTACAGGCGATGAAATTTCGCTTGAGTTAGATTTGTCCATACTAAAAATAAAACGTACCGTTAAGCGTGAAAAGAAAAAACCGAATGGCTTTGAGTCTAAATAACGTTGAAAGTACTCATACTGTTCGCTTTAGCCGAGCGCATCTAAATATGACGTTCTCATAGATTTCCTCCATGCCTTCACCGCCACCGAGGAATGCAGCCGTAATCACTCGCGTTATATTAATTATCAAAATTACACCGCAGTTTGCTTATAACCTGTATTCTTTGCAAAAGTCAGTTGTTTTCGTTTGATATTCTGTGGCGAAGATTACACACTTACCCTCTTTCAAGCGTTTTGTTTTGTCTGAACCAAGGTGACTTCCACATTCCATTAGCACGCTTGAACCCATTAAACCAAGCTCTATCCGAAAAAGACATTTTTTCCACATGTGTTAATGGTTGTTTTGCTACTCCCACTGGAAGAAAACAAACAAGTTCGTAGTCATCAGGTACATTTAAGATAGTTGCCATTTTTTTGCCTATTCCATCAACATCAGTAATATGCCCTTCGTACCAACAACTTTGATAGCCAAGCTCAACAATCACCAATAACATATTTTGTATAGCTGCTGAGTAATCTTGAATATTAAAACATTTATCCCTGTACGCATTAATTTTTTGAGTAAGAACACATATTATAGCTGGTGCCGTTTCTGCAACTGGAGGCTTGATTACACTTCGCAATCTATCTAGTGTAGTGTAAAGTTTAAATTTTCGGATACAAGTGTTTCAGCTTAATTCGCGCATCGTCAGTAGTGAATTGCCAATCCACAGACATATTGGCAGAGTTTCTCGAACAAGTCCACGCTTTG
>WQWL01000189.1 GCA_009785345.1 Oscillospiraceae bacterium | reverse complement strand
TTCTGTAATGTCATACATTTGCTCCGTTGTTTCACCGACGGCAAGACCGCCGATTGCATATCCCGGCAGGTCAAGTTCCGCAATGCGTTTCATATGTGCAATGCGCAAATCTTCATATGTTGCCCCTTGATTTATTCCAAAAAGGCTTCTCTCAAATCCATCAGTTGATTGGCGCTTCAATTCTTCATTACATCTAACCAGCCAACGATATGTCATATCACAGGAGTCTTCGACATACTTCCGAGTTGAGGGAATTTCGATACATTCATCAAATGCCATGATAATATCTGCACCGAGATTTGCTTGGATACGAATACTATCCTCCGGTGACATAAAAATTTTGCGTCCATCAACATGCGAGTTAAAATTAACTCCCTCTTCAGTTATCTTTCTTAAACTGGCGAGAGAAAAAATCTGAAAACCCCCACTATCCGTAAGTATTGGCTTGTCCCAAGCCATGAACTTATGAAGACCGCCCTGACGACGAATGAGTTCGTCACCGGGGCGTATGTGTAAATGATATGTATTCGCAAGTGCTACTTGGCAATGAATTCCCTTCAAATCATCACTTGAAAGTGCACCCTTTATTGCAGCCTGAGTTGCTACATTCATAAAAACAGGTGTCTTAATAACACCATTACTTGTCGCATATTCTCCGCGACGTGCTTTATTCACTTTTGCTTTAAGCTTAAACATGCTTCGATTTTACCAGATTCACCGCACTTTCGCAATATGATTTGCAAATTTAGGGATTAGTATTAGTCTGACTAGGTTACAAGTCAGAGGGTAGCCGTAATCAAGCGGTATGTCATGGATTTTTCGCGTATGTAGGGCGATCAGACCCGTTCTAGCGAAAAATTCAGGACATATTGCTTGATGTAGGCGGATTTTATGCATGTGTGACCAGTAACCTGACTAGTGCTTCATGTCACTGCAGTCACAAAATGCTCCAATTCATTGAATTCCAAAAAATCATATGATATAATTGGTCTAATACTAAATACTAATAACTCCATAGTGCAGCGAAAGGAATTTTCATAACAATGAAAAAAGCAATTAGACTATCCATACTTTTTCTTCTTATTTCCCTATTATTACTTACCACATCAGCAATCGCAATTAACACGATTGAAACTGATGATATGGACATATCACTAGAAGAGCATCTCATCGGCACATGGCGGTGGGGAACACAACACTCCTGGATTGTCATTTTCCGTGAGGATGGCACCATGTTGGATGGTCCACCGGGTATTCGCACAATTTATAGTTGGCAAATTATTGACGGTAGATTATATGTTGACAATGTTGACTGGAATCTGAACATCGTTAATGAAAATACTATCACAATGTTCAGATCAGGTTCTACCCATACATATATTTGGTATAGCGATTCAACAGATGGTGAAACCAGCTTATGGATTATATGGGTTATTATTGGTGTCGTTTTACTCGTAATTGCCGGAATAATTGTCACAATCGTACTAATTGCTGTGCGAGCAGGACGACGTAAACAAAAAAAATCGTTGTCGCAATCTGCTAATTATTACAATCCGCAAGACCCCCATAATCAATATAGCTACAATCAACAAAACCAATATAATACACATGGGAGCAACCAACAAAGCCAATATAATCCGCATGACTACAACCAGCAAAATCAACAAAACCAACAAAACCTTCGCTGTGCAAGTTGTAATTCCCCATTAACGCCCGGCAACAAATACTGTGAAAACTGTGGTTCTGCACAGTAAATTTATCGGCTATACCTTTGTAATCACGATATTAGCTTTTCTAAAAAATCGTGTTACGAAACTACTTTATTAAATGCTTATTAGTCACGCAATATGTTACAAGGAATGGTTATACTCATGAGTACAGAGTTTATAAAAAAGCAAGCCTTAAGATTTGGTCGAGCACGGAGTGCTCTAATAGCAGTTTTTGTTATTACTGTAATTAATTTATTCTTACATTCGGCTGGTCTTGATTTGCAAATACTATATTCCGCGTTTTTTCCATGGTTTCTCTATACAATGATGATTGAAAATGCCGGCGTAGCTGTTTGGGCAGGATTTTTCATGGGCGTTATATGTGCATCTGTATACTTAGTATGCTGGGCATTATCAAAACGTTGGCGTGTTTTTGTTGTAGTTGCAATGATTTTATTTATGTTAGACGCTGTTGTCTTGATATTTGTCACCTTGATAAGCGGCGAATTCCTTTCGTTTTTAATTGACATCGCCGTCTGTGCTTGGATTTTGTATCGACTAATTTCCGGCACAATCGCTTTTTCGTCACTCAATAACATTTCGCCTGAGCAATTAAAGCTAGTCCAGGAAAATATTAGCGAAACTGAAAATGCTGATGAGTTGAATTCTGCTTTAAATAATCTTATACCAGCACAGACTGAAGTTGTATATCAAAATCAAAATACACTCTATGCCCCACCTAATGCCTACTGTGGCAATTGTGGACATCACGTAACATATGGTGCAAAGTACTGCGGTAATTGCGGTTATACTCTACCATACATGCAACGCACTGAAACACAAAGTTATATTGCTGCACCGATACAAGGTGAAACTCCTCAACATATCTCTCCAGCTGTTCCAGGCAAACTGTTATATACAGCCGGGCAAACGTATGAACATCAAGCTCAGATAGATCAATATTTCAAAACACAAGTCATTAACATTTATAGATATGGGGAAAGCATTGACAGATTATATATGTTCGACGATATACCCACCGATAAATTAAATAGTGCAATTGCCTCTTTCGCTCCCTCAGTAACCAATGACGAAACTGCAATAATTCTTTACGTTAACACCTCTGGCAAATCTAAAATAGATGGTATATTGTTGACCACAAAAGCTCTATATTATAAAAAAGATGTTGCACCTATCCAAAGTGTCGATAATTTATCTATTCCTACAACAGGGGTTCTTAGACCAAGTATCGTCGCTAAAATGCTGACAAGAGCTAACATTGATATTTATGTTGCATTGTCTAAGAAACAAACGCAAGCACTTTGTGATTTGTTAAATCAAGCAATTACGCTAATGAAAGATCTATAAGATATATATTACTTTTAAAGGTATACTATGTGGGGAGCAAACTTTTGTTCTCCACATTTTTCCAAAGCAATACGGAAGGACTACATATAGCAATGATTAAAAAACCTGAACTTTTGGCTCCAGCCGGGGACTTTGAAAAGCTGCAACTAGCTGTTACTTGTGGTGCAAATGCTGTATATATCGGAGGTAAGCAGTTCAGTCTGCGTGCCAATGCTACAAACTTTGATGACGATGAACTACGCAAGGCCATAGCCTATGCTCACGACCACGGTGCTAGAGTATATGTAGGTGTCAATATATTTGCTCACAACACAGATATTCATGGGGTTGAAAAATATCTGCGTTCGCTCAAAGACATGAACGTCGACGCTGTTATCGTGGCGGACCCCGGCATATTTGATATTGCTCGCAAAATCGACGGATTGGAAATACATATAAGCACACAAGCTAATGTGACTAATTACCAAAGTGCATTATTTTATAGAGATTTAGGAGCCAGTCGCGTAATTCTTGCCCGTGAACTCTCATTCCCTGAAATTACAGAAATAAACGAAAAAATCGCATTGTCACCAAGTGATAATCCTTTTGAAACAGAAGTATTCGTACATGGAGCTATGTGTGTAGCGTATTCCGGACGTTGTCTGCTCAGTAATTTCTTAACAGGGCGTGATGGAAACAAAGGCGACTGTGCTCAACCTTGCCGCTCCAATTTTCATTTGCACGAAGAGCGACGACCGGGCGAATATATTCCTATCCATGAAGACGAGCGCGGTACTTACCTACTCAACTCAAAAGACCTTTGCATGATTGAATATATACCGGAATTAATAGCCTCAGGAGTATCCAGCTTTAAAATAGAGGGACGCATGAAGTCGCCTCATTTTGTTGCAGCGGTAGTACATGCTTATAGACAAGCAATTGATGATTACTTTGAGTGTGCTAGTTTGTATGAGTCAAAAAAAGAGCACTATATAAATGAGATAAAGAAAACCAACTATCGAGAATTTTTCACCGGATTTTTCCTCGGTCGCCCATCAGATGGGCAAAGATATACAGATAATGTTTATTCTGCCACAAATGATTTCCTAGGCATCGTGTTGTCCTATGATGCTGAACGCGGGCTTGCACTGATTGAACAACGCAATAAGTTTTCTATAGGCGAGGAAATGGATTTCCTAATGGGTGGGTTTAAACAAGTAATTACCGAGTTGTATGACGAGGACGGTATACCAATAGAATCTGCACCACACCCCAAGCAAAAAGTATACATGAAAGTAGATAAGCCGCTCAAAAAACTGGAGATAATGCGATACGGTCGCTCCTAGTGTGAAGCAGAAGAATCGTCCCCCCTGCTTCCTCCGCTTCGCCACCATGCAGAATATGACACAAATTGTTGCGACAATACAATCCGACTGTTTTATACTCATATAGGCGATTGCGAAAGTCTGGTTATAACCCTGTAGGGGCGGTTGTCCAATGCAAGCAACTTAAGGTTATCCGTAGCATAATGGCTCAAATCATCCGGTCCGCGGGACCACCTTCTTTGCTAAAGAAGGCAAGGAACGATACATCCAACCCTTGCCCTCTTTAGAAAAGAGGGTGCCGTCCGCAGACGGCGGGTGATTTGATAAG
>WQWL01000188.1 GCA_009785345.1 Oscillospiraceae bacterium | reverse complement strand
CCCATCAACTATTTTATCTACAATATTTGATACATCATTATCTGTACCATTTGTAAGTTCGTGTAGTTGTTTTCTGGTAATATGAGTTTTGCCTGAGAGGATATCCATTTTTACATCAGGAGACACTTCTCCGATTGCGCTGATGGCGTTTGCGAGTTGAGCATCTCTCGAATTGGCAAAATTCGCTCAAACTCATTATCAATAATTATCTCTTGCATTACTTTCTCTCCCGGTGCCACAATTTCGTTTCATATCTTTTTCTTGTGATTAAATTATAGTATTTTTTAACCTCTGTCACTACACCTGAAAAGGTGTTTTTTGCAAGATTTGCCTGTTGATCAGCTACATCATTTATTTTTTATAGCAGGATGGACAGGTTCAGAAACTACAATATTATTAAATAGGTGGAAATTCCGCTTTCCGTTTGGTATAGTGAATGCGTATTCACAAAAAAGTTTATCGTGACGATATTTCTCGCTGAGCAGGAGATTGTATGAAACTAATATACGGTACAACCAACAAAGCAAAAGTTGATTTTATGAAATGGCGAGTAGAGCATCTTGGTGTCGAAATCTTGAGCCTGATTGATGCAGGTGCGCCAAAGTTACACATTGAAGAAAACGGCAACAGTCCTCTTGATAATGCTAAGATAAAGGCGTTGACTTATTATGATGCTCTCAAAAAACCTGTGTTTTCGTGTGACAGCGGGCTTTATATTGACGGTCTTGATGATGCCCGACAACCGGGAATTAATGTACGAGGAAAAGGCGATTATATGGATGATGACGAAGCTGTTCGCTATTATTCCGCATTGGCAGAAGAATTTGGTGGAACCATGACGGCATGGTATCAAAACGCGATTTGCCTTGTCATGGGTAATGGACAAGTCTACGAGCATATAGGCGAGGATATAGCCAGCGAGCGTTTTCTTCTCGCGTCGAAGCAACATAAAAGTGGAGTTGTGGCAAAGGGATTCCCCCTTGATAGTCTGTCCATCCATAAAGAAAGTGGTAAATACTATTACGATATTGATGGCTACAGCGATACGTATTTAAATGTTCACGATGGATTCGCCGCATTTTTTGAGCGAGTACTATGATATGCACATTATCTCGTTTAAAAATGTTTTGTTAGCTGGTTAAATTTGAAAAATCTTGTGTTTTATGTTATTGTGCATATATGCAATAAGTAGTTCAAAAGAGGTGATCGCGATGGAAACAACAAGTGAATTGCTAAGAATTAAAGATGCTATAGTGCAAGCTGTGCCGACAGAGAAGATATATCTGTTCGGTTCATATGCCAATGGACAAGCAAATGAAGATAGTGATTATGATATATATGTTGTGATTCCAGACAGCGGGATGCGTCCAATAGAAGCTATCCAAAGTATATATCGTTCAATGCGCGGACAACGGACAACACCAATGGATATATTGGCTGGTACTGCCGAAACATTTGAAAGACGTTCAAAGCAAGTGACTCTGGAGCGTAAAATCGCAAATGAGAGGGTCTTACTGTATGCAAAATCCTGAATCATTAAGATAGTATAGCTTTGCACAAATGGATATGGATGCCGCAACAACACTTGATAAGCACATGCATCCAAGACCATTGGAAATTATCTGTTACCACGCAGAGCAATGTGCAGAGAAAATGCTTAAAGGGTTTCTTGTAGAAAATGGTATACTACCACCCAAAACACATGATTTACCTTTGTTATGCGATAAATGCATTGAGATTGAGCCGCGCTTTAGTGAGATAAGTGATATTTGCGATTTTTTAACAGCTTTTGGAGTGCAACCGCGTTATCCGGATGAATTGACAATACTTGACGAAGATGCTGACAAGTCACTGACTTCAATTCAAAAAGTGATGTCGTTTTTTAAGAGTTTGTCTATTGAGGAAAATGAAGAAGCATGAGGCTATTGTATTAAACCAATGCCATATGCGTGATTGCTTATGCAATTATGTAAAGAAACACACCACCCAATTTAGCCCGTTAGAGTGACGAGTCAGTATTTTTTATGTTTTCTGCTCACTTGAAAGTCTATAAACAAGTACAATGTACAACTCACTGCAAGATAGTAAATGTTTTTGTAAAGTTAGATTTTCCATTCGATTTTTGCGCCATCGCTTGTGGCAAGTATTTTGTTTATCAGCCCATCAACTACGATGCGTCGGCTATCAAAGTCAATATTCTCCCAATCGTTCAGATATCCAGAAATTCGTTTAATTTGCTCAGGTGAAACAACTTCGGCTGTAATTGTGGCAATCGCTGTCAAAAGTGATTGTCTTTTTGCGTCTAGTTCCTCAATTTTACCATTGGCGTAAGAAATAAGTACAGCATTTGCACCTGTGAGAGTGTTTAGTAATTTTTCTATCTCAGCCTCAGTTTGTGCAAGTTCTAAATTCAGTTTCATCAACTTTGGATTTCTTTTTGTAGCATTACTTCCGGTCAGAACTTGAAACTCATGGAGTTTTCTCGCCATTTGACTGTATATTGACTCCTCGACCTCGCCTACTCGTAACGTTCCGCACCCTTCACAACCTTTGGAATCGGCTCGTTTACGACAACGAAAATAGTTGTTTTTCAATTTCGCGTTTTCTCCGTTCACGCTCTTTCGATGAAAGAATTGGGGTTAGATTTTCAATTGTAAACGCCCTGTCACCCATATGTACATTTACAACCTCGCTTTTATAATTGACTTGCTCTTGCATGAAGTTTCCTCCGTTCTCACTTGAGGACAAAATGTCCCGAAGTTCATATATTCGGGGAATAGCAAAAGAGGCAACGCATAAAATGCGCCGCCGTCTTTTGCCTATCTTGTGCTTCATTATTGCGAAGCACCGGAGGGAAACCGCCGTATTCGTTTGAGTTGTCATAAGACAAAAATATTACCGGCTTGATTCATCCCTCACCCCGACTCTCCGAAAGGAAAAACGTCCTCTCATATACCGTGAGAAATAAAGGGTGTTTCGCAGGGCGAATTAGAAAAAATTAAAAAGTTCTTTTCATTCTCTTTATACCTCGCTAATATCACCTGATTGATTCATCCTTCACCTCGAACTTTACGAGAAGAAAACATCTCCTCATATATCAGGACAAAAATTGGGCATTTCGCAGGGCAGTTTTGGAAAAAATCATAAAAATTGAGTTTGTGTAGCTCAAAGCTTTGCAAAACACGTACATAGCATTCACTTTGTTTCAAAAAAACTACTCGTATTGTGTGATGCTGATTGTGTGGTTTTAGTCACGGATGCGGTAATTTGTAACAAGTACTGCTTTGGATCGGTAATGCATACTTCATCAAAGAGATAAAGTTCATATACCGGTCCTGAAAAAGTAAGGTCATTGTCTTTAGCATAGGCTATCATTCTGTCCGGCAAGTTATTGGTGTCACCATAATAGCCTCGCGTATACCCGACAAGATATAAGCCAGCTTCCTTATGGTCACATCCTTTTGGATCGAGCGAGAAAAATTGTGTAGGTTGAGATGGTTCATCTAAAAATGCCGTCATGTCCTCAAAATAGCCACCAATTGGGTAAGCTAAGTTTAATATTGGTTTGTGTGGGGTTTGGCAAAAACAGATGAACTCACGAAAGAATTTGTATGAATCAGTAAAGTCATTGACAGCACCAAGTGAAACTCGTAATTCCGGCATATCAACAACGGTTATCTCATCCTCTATTGCTGTAATTTGCGTTGGAGAATAGTACCGATACTTGTTATTCTCACCCTCACCGTACTTTGCAGGTCGAAATATACCTTTTCTGTCATAGTACCTAAGTGTTTCGGCTGAAATTCCAACGATTTCTGAAAACTCGCTGATGGTTAGGTGTTCTTCATGTGATTTCATTTCTCTCATTGTAACTACCTCCTGTTACATATATGTCGCTTATACTGCCATGTTCTTCATATTGTTGTGCAAAAAAGCCCTCTAACCGCAAGAGGGCTTTTAAGAAATTACTCCATTTTAAGTGGCTGAAATAACCAATATAGAATAGTTTGATTATATGCTTATGTTCTTGTATATTTCTTCTTATGGTCAAAGCGATAAATATTCTTTTTTCGTACCCTTTCATCCCTTGTTTTCATGCCGTCCTCCTGTTGAGGGATAAAGCGATTCAATTTATCAGCTTGCAACAACTATAAAGGCAATAACAGCTATGACGATTTTTACAACCCAAGCTAGAATGAACAGTATAAGAGCCTTTTTCCCCATGCGTTTCCATTTGCTTTTTGGTACATCTTCTTCTGCAACTAAAGCAGCACTTTCATCAGCGTTTTGCTTTTGGGCTTCCAACTCAGCCTCTTTTACGGCTTTCTTTTCTGCCTTTTCCGCTTTTCTAACTCGGAAGAAAAGTTCAATCGTGTTAATACCATAAACGATTAACAAAACTGATAGCATTATGGAAACAAAACGTGCCGACATGAGAGGATTGAACATGAGAATAATGCTTGACAGTAAAGTTAAAATTCCAAGGAACAAGCCCCATTTGTTTACAGACCGTTTGTATGTTGTAGTTCCATCCTCATTTTCAATATACTTTCGAGCCACCGCATCTGCAATTCTCTCTATCGCTAATGCCATAATCCATCCGGCGAATATGAACGGAATAAATCTTGCTATGGCATACATACCAATGCCAAATGATGCCCATAAGCCGAAAAGTACAGACACGATTCCTGTGAAAAGCATCCAGCCGGAGCGGTTGCCTTTTCCTGCGCTACAAAAAGAAACGATTTCGGATATTCCCGAAAATAAAATCCCTAT
>WQWL01000187.1 GCA_009785345.1 Oscillospiraceae bacterium | reverse complement strand
TCTCTCGTCACGGTTTTGGCAATAATATAAAGACTCAATAGTGAGCCGCAATCCAAACCAATAATTTCAAGATATCTTTTAACCTTTTAACTTTTTTACCATAACAAACTAACCGTGTGCTTACGGTAGATTTTTCAGGCATATTCGGTTAATAGTTAAAAGATTAAAACATTGGCTGTCCTCCATATTGATTTAGATTACGAAGTTATTATATATTTCTCATGCTCATTAGTCAATGCTCTGCATAAATTAATAACCATTCCTCAAACTAGCCTCGCCGGTTAATCCGATATGTTTCATTCGCTTTTTCTCCTAATCGAGAAAGCGACCTCCTACATATTATAGGAGGCCACTTATCTTCTCAGTGAGCTTTTTTTATTTTACCGACCTCGTGGCTCTACGAGGTCATCACCTCAGTGAGCTTTCTTTATTTTATCGACCTCGTGGCTCTACGAGGTCATCTTCTCGTAGCTACATTATAACTCAAATCACACCAATATGCAAACCATTTTTGCTGTCCGTTCATTGAGTAAATTCGCAAAGTAAGCTCCAGAGTGGACGTAGCAGAATTTTTGACATAACAAAGCTTTTTCTGTTATACTTAGCTGGATTTTAGCTGCACCATCTAGGTTCGATGTTTATGATACAATGGGCTAAATAATAAATTCTTCAAGCATGAAAAACACTAAAAAATAGCTGTTGACTCTCCCCTTACTGGAAGCCGTAGAATAATAAAACAAGGAAGGAGGCGAGGCAAATGTTCCGAATTGGTGAATTTTCAAAAATGAGCAAGACCACAGCAAAAACCTTGCGGTACTACGATGAAATTGGGTTGTTAAAACCTGAAGAAACTGATCAATTCACGGGGTATAGGATTTACACAACCGACCAGCTTGTGCAACTTCATCGTATACAGGAGTTAAGACAAATCGGGTTGTCAATCAATGAAATACGCGTAATCTTGTCCGGACGAGATTATGAGCCTGTTTTACAAAAACGCAAAGCTGAACTTATTTCTATGCTTGTCGAGGGACAAAGCCAGCTCTCCAGAATTGAATTTATTTTACAAGGAGAGAAAGACATGAATTATTTCGCAACTATCAAAGAACTACCCGGGTGCATTGTGTACTCAAAGAAGATAATCATACCGAATTACGATGCCGCAAAACAAGAAGTTTATTTTGGAATAATACCCAAAATTGGTGAATCAATTGCAAAGCAATATCCCGTGCTAAAATGTGCGACCCCCTCTTATTGCTTTATTACTTATCCTGATGGCGAGCATAAAGACAAGGATGTTGTCATTGAGTTTTGCGAAGCTGTTGACAAACTCTATCCAGACTTTGATGACATAGTATTCAAAGAGGTAAAGCCCTGTACCATTGTATCAATTATCCACAAGGGTGCATATTCAGACCTTGCAAAAGCATATGCTTATGCGTGCAAATGGATTGATGAGAATGGCTACGTTATTGCCGACAGTCCACGTGAAAATTATATTGATGGAATTTGGAACAAAGAAAGTGAAACCGATTGGCTGACAGAAGTCCAAATGCCGGTTATAAAGAAGTAGGCTTCCATGTCAATGACTGCTAATACTGAACACCGATAAAACGGTAGATAAGATTTTCGATAATATTATTCGGCTGGTGAGGCGGACGACGCGACCTTACTATCGTAAAGCAAGAAGGACAACGATGCCAGACGGAAAATATTCCGAAAAGATGTCTACACTTTTATTGGTGTTTAGTATAAGGTCAGCTTGGAGCAAAACTACTAATTTTTGATTGTTTAACACCAAATCTCCCATGTGATCAAAATGATCACATGGGAGATTTGTGTAAAATGACAATGCAATTTTACTAATGGAATTGTAGATATGATTTTCAAGGCTGTGGTGTCACCTACTTCGCGATAACAGGCATCCAGATTTCCCATGTTAATATTTCACTTCCTACAGGCAGCACTTCAAGATGTGGCTTTGTTTCATCTCGCTTATAATTACTTGCAGGAAACCACTCCGTTAATATTCTTGCATATGCAGCATCATAGGTATCACCTATACATCCTTCGATAGTAAACACAACCCATGTCGCTGATGGGACATCTTTCATATCTAATGCTACACCACTAGGTTTTTCGCCTTTATACTCTGCACCAATAATCACACCACATCTGTCGTCTACAGATTGGAAATCATACACACTTATCTGCTGAAACGGGTCCGTGTAAAACGGACTGAGTACTGGAAAATATTGTTCATAATATTCTTTTACGACAGTCGGCATGCCATCTACGAGTTCACCCTCGATATAACCTTTGAGTCCCATTACTTGAAAACTCTCTTTTTTTTCGATTCTAAAATTCATCTCGTTTGCTCCTTTAATAGTAAGTACGAAGTTGATTGCAGGAAATGTTTTCAAAGGTACACTTGTTTTTCGCGCAGACAATGGTGCTGCACCGTGTAGCTCCCTGAAGGCTCTTGTAAAAGCCGCAGGTGATTCATAGCAGTATTTCAAAGCAATGTCGACGATTTTCTCGTTGCCGTTTTGAATGTCAAAAACAGCTTGTGATAATCTTCTTCGACGTATATACTCTGAAATAGACATTCCTGCCATGAATGAGAATATTCGCGAAAATTCATAAACCGAGCAACCTACTATTCGCGCCAGCGACTCGTATTTTATTGGCTGGGTCAAATTTTCGTCGATATGTTCAACTACATTGTTCATGCCTTTTAGCCAGTCCATACAACCTCTCCTCTCGCCTATTATTATAATTGAACGTAAAATGTATTTCTTTGCATTTGTTGCTATGTTTGAGCAAGCTTGTAGCATATAACCGTATTTTATCACATATAGGAAAACATGGGAACTGGGGATATAAGTCAAACTCGTTAAATGCATCAATTATTTTGCAATCCAATTTTTAATGAGGTATAATACAGACAAGCGAATTATCTCTCTGAAAAAACAGCAGCGCTAATTGTGAACACCATAAAAGAAAATGCAAATGAGATTGAAGAGGGAGCCATTTTAACTATCGATGCGAAAAAAGGAAGGCTTAGACTACTTCCACTTTAGCACAATTGGGCAGATATCTAAGCAAAAAGCACTTCAAAAACTCCATGAAACAAGGCTTGTTATGGCCCAATTTCATGGAGTTTCTATTTATCATCAAGACGAATGAACTGTCCCTTGTCTTATTACTTTAAATTTATAAAAACCAGAAAATTCTTCTGACAAGTCAGCAGCATTATCATCCAGTTCATCGATATCCGCTGGGTTTCATATCATAATTCATCATTGGATTATTACATAGAACTTTATACCATGATTAAAATTTTGCAAATATTTTTAAAAAACCCTTGACTTTAACCTTAGGGCTAAGGTTTATAATACATTAGGATATCCACGCAAGACAGGAGGTCATTTCAAATGGAAAAACATCGCACTATACCGGATGGTTACATGCGAGTTGGAGAGCTCGCAAAAAAAGCAGATGTCAGCACGAACACTCTTCGATACTATGATAAAAAAGGGTTGCTCACACCATCGGCTGAAAGCGAAAGCGGTTATAGACTTTATTCTGACAAAGATGTAGCAAAGCTTATGCAGATTTTAATGATGAAGCAACTTGGTTTTTCATTGAGTGAGATAAAAAGGAGAATTCACTCTATGGATACTACTGCCGATGTTATAGATGTTCTCACAGAGCACTCGACTAACATTCGCAAAAACGTTGAACTTTTGACAGAATCCCTCAATGCTATCGAATCGTTGAAAGAAGAAATCGTTCAGGTAGATTCTGTAGACTTTAGGAAATTTGCAGCTATTCTTGAGGGAATTTACACAAAAAGTGACCATTATTGGATTATGAAATATCTAGAAAATGACATCATTGACATGCTCAACCAGAACGTAACCAAAGAAGATGCCATTAGTTATTCCGAAGCTTTAAACGTTCTTGTTCTCGACGCTGCTGAATACCAAAAAGAAAGAGTACTTCCTGAAAGTGAAAAAGGAAAGGACTTTGCATCTAAGTTTTGGAAAATAATGATGGCACTTGCCGGTAATGATGTAAGCTTAATATCCAAAATCAATGAACAATTAGAAAAAAGTACATCAGACAAAAAGCATAGTGAGGTTCTTGCGCAGGCTCATGAGTTTATGACACTATCATTAAAAGCTTATTTCGAAGTAGATGGCTTAATCCCGGAGGCTGCTAAGTTATATGATGACGGCATATCTCCTGAAAGCGAAAAGGGACAGGATATCGCAAAGAGATTTTGGAATTGGATGATGGAGCTTACCGGTGGTGATATGAACATGATACAGCAAATGAACAATCAGTTTAATGAAAATGCACCTGATGATGACATTACACGAAAATCAAATCTATTTATAGAAAAGGCATTAGAATTTTATTTCGCCGATACTAACAACCAATAAAAAATAACATAACATTTAAGTGACGCATATCACAAGCAACCGCAAGTTGTCAAAAATCTATGTGTGGTTGGTAGTTTCGCAACCACAATTTTACTAAACTAATATTATCAGTAGTTATGTCAAATAGTCTATGAAAAACTAACGTCATTCTGCGCAAATTCATAGAATCTAGTAAGTATAGATTTCTTGGATTCTGCGACTTCGCGCAGACAATATGTAGTGACTTAGTGTAAAATTTCAGTAGGAGAACTTCTTAGTATAGCCTACCCAATTGAAGATATCGAATGTACAGTATGTTGTTTAAATATTGTATTGAAGTAACCAAACCAGTGCCGTGCACTGGT
>WQWL01000186.1 GCA_009785345.1 Oscillospiraceae bacterium | reverse complement strand
GACACACGGGACACACAGGACACACGGGACACACAGGACACACGGGACACACAGGACACACGGGACACACAGGACACACGGGACACACGGGACACACGGGACACACGGGACACACAGGACACTAACAAAAAAGAAAATTATCGGATAAATCTGAAGTTAGACATGGAACTGAAAGATTACATTACTGAAACTGCATGGCAACAGCGAATGAGCATAACAGAGTATCTATCATCCCTCATCCGCGCTGATATGAACGCAAAACAAGGAGGAAGTCCGCAATGAAAACTGTACTAGATGTAAACCTATATGATATTAAAGAAGTTGCCGAATTACTAGGAGTATCAAAATCTACAGTTCACAACTATTTGAAATTTGACCGACTAGAAGCACAAAAAATAGGAGGAAAATTGTACTGCACTGAAGAATCCATAAAAGCTTTTCTTAATGGCAACTCCAAGATATCAAATGCAAAATCGTGATTTGCTCATTGTATCAAATTTAAGTATTAGAAGTAACTGAATATTTATATACTCAGATACTTTTCCAACAGAGGTATAATTATGATGACGATTAACATTTTATTGAATGAGTCCAATAGCTTTAGAGATGGTTGTTTTGACTCTTTGCTAATAATCCTTAAAAATTCATTTCAATCTCCCCTGAATGATAATCTTCCTTGTCGCGAAGAGCATCAAGAAGAATCTGAATCGGTGTGGGAATTATTAAAACTAGGATTGAACTGTATGGCTGCGGGAATATCACCACCTGCTTGTTGCCTCATGTTAGATTTCCATTTTATAAAAATTTGTTCCATCCAAGAAATTAGCGAAGAAGAACTAATGAAACTCTTGCTACTTAAAGAATTAATACCATTGGTACAACAAAACATGGTTGAGGAGTTTATTGCTATAGCTGCCTTTTTCTGTTCAAATCACATTAACAAAGAAATATTTGAATTACAAAAACTTGTGAGATTCACTTCTACAGAGTAAAGGTTAAAACCCTTTAGAAATAGTATAGAAAACTATGTTGATTTATAGACACTTTTTCACAAATAAAAAAACACCCCACTAAGTTTATAATTTCATAAACTTAGTGGGGTGTTACTATTGTTTTGATACATTAAAATGAATATGCACTATATTTTTGTTAACTTTACTGTAATAAGAAATAGTCATATTTTTTGGTTGCGATGATAGTATTACTTTCCCCATCCCAACCAACACCAAAGCCCATTGTTTCCAAAACATCTCGTACACGAATTTTTGTTCCATCTTGCAATGCCATTAGCCAACTTCCATCTGTCAATTCAGCAGGTATTGAGAAAAATGATGGATTTATGTTGATATTAACGGCAGATTTCAGCTGACCTGCTTTAAGCTTATCATTAACTAGACGACAAATCATAGAAAATCGTGATTGCAAAAAGGAACCTGGACAATCAGTATTAGAAAACATATTATGCCTTGTAAGATTTCCATTTGGAGTGCCATCATAAACTAACCTTGGTATATTATTTCTCCGGCAAATACAGACACAAAGGTCAATCAGTGTCTCAAAAGCCTTGTCGCTTACAGTCCATTCTGGTCTGCCGCCGTTATTTGCAACTTCGATTGTAACGGCCTGATGGTCATTGGCCGCGTTACTTGAAGTCCATGCTCGATTCCGTTCTTCAACATACATACCTACACGTCCATCCGACCCAATACCATAATTACTTGATGCTTGACGGCTCACAGGGGCAAATACATTTCCAATTGCCTCTACAGATAAATCACCGGCCACATGGTGGATAGTGATTTTACTTATGGGTCTATTGCGCGGATTATTGCTATTCGGTGAAATATGGATATGTGACACCATTGGAGAGTTTGTGAATTTCATTTCTAAAATCAACCGCCTTCCTATACTTGGGTTTTTCTATACTTTGAATAATGCCCTCATCGCTTTTCCTTTTTCATTGCAAATTGCTTGCCCCAACTAAAAGCCCCATTAGCCGTCAAGCCAAACAAAATACCCTGTACAATAACATCTCTAGTGCCATTATCCCCGTAATACAGTAGCAGATTAAATCCGATTCCAAGAACAATTCCAATAAAAATGGACGCAAGCGGGAGCCATCGACGCGCTTCGTCCGTATCGAAAATAGGCGATGATTTTATCATTTGAATCAGCCCAATAATAATTGGGACAATCAATAGGCTTTCGTAAGTTTCAATCAATAGAAATCCCCTTTCTTATCCACAACACAACTTTAATGGTCGTATGAAAACAGAAAAGATTCGGTACTAAGATTGAGTCAATTGTAAATTTGTATTAAAATTAAATAGCTTTGAGCTAAACTCAGCGGAATTTAGCTCTCGAATTTCTAACTTTGGCGTAATACTATCCACATCAATGATAATTTTAGACACAATTTCTAAAAGCTCGTGCAAACCCATTTGTATTTCTTGCCATTCGTACATAGCTATCTCGTCATTATCATCATTTTCTTGCGGGAGTGGCTTAATATTTAGCCTTACATACACTGTATCTTTACAAACTTGAAAAGGTATAGCCGATTCCCTATCACCTTTAACAATACCCATATGTCGCATATCACAAAACCTCCTATAAAAACATTAGTCGCCCACCTACACCAGTTGCACCAGAACTTAAATTTGTTGTGAATATTCCTGCAGACGTGGTACTTATCCAATCACCACCCATTGTCATAAACCTTGATCCATCCGACAAACTACCAAAATCTGCAAAGTGAGTAGTTGCAGAACCACCATCGCTCAAAGGTAAAAAACCTCTATCCGTATCTCCTTGAACACGAGTCAGGAATCCTCCTATGTTATGGTCTGCCCCTAATCCTAAATCAAAATAACCAACACCAGTAGAATTAAAATTAATGAATGCAGTCGTTATATGTCTTGCACTGTCTATTCGCAAGCCATCAATAAATGTACGCCTTCCTCCCCAAAGGTTTTCAATTCCAAATATTTTAACTGATTGGTTGTTTGTTGACGTACTACCTACAAACATTCCAGCTTGATCAAGAGCTCCAGTAAGACTTTGAACCGCACTTCCACCTTGAACATGCCCCCTGCCAGCTGCACCTTGACTATCAAGATTTTTGTAACGAATCAAATACAAAGTTTGTAGCATCACTTGCTGATAAAAAGCTAACATATCATATCCCGAACCATTTGCTCTTGCTCTAGTTCTAAATATTGCAGACGATGCATCTGCCTCTGACGCATGACCACTTAAAGAACGCAGTTTATCATCAACGGTAAGCGATTCATACGCACCAATGTATACATTATCTCTATCACCCTGATTGTTCCTAGTGTGTGCATTATATTTGAATCCTCTATCTTCTGCATATTCGTCATTAGTTATTTGGACAATTATTATATCTTCTTTAGTTTCAATTTTGATTGCCATTTTAGGAAACTCAATCATCACATCACCATCATCCCCTGTTATATTGGCCGGGGAACCGTCCTCCTTCTCTGCAAAATTATTTGGATTAAGGTAATATTGCCTAACCCCATTCTTTAGCACACAAGGCCGAATATCCTTGAAAATAGGGGCATCATCCCACATGGAAGAGCCACTAACCATACCAATAGCATCGTTGATATAAGTTACACTGGTATATGGATTGCTGTTGTTCAAATCAATCTGTACTCCATAGGTTACCCAGCCTTGTGGTGGAGGGAGCGGCGGCTCATCCCTGGATATGTCCACATATTCTTCCAGTATTGGATTAAATATCTGATGCGTAAGCGTTTCAGGGTTCCAACGTATTCCATGGGCTCCATTCTCATTTGCAACCGTTTCAGCTGTGTGGTCAACCGCCGTTCTAGCTTCTTTGTGAACCCGTCGAATATTCTCCTGCATAATAACTTGCTTGCTGTTTGTAAAGTAACAAGCTATTGGGGTTCCAGTATCCCATGCCTTGGCTCTACCAAAACCGTTTTTGGCATCATACCCCCTAGTGATGCCCCCCAATACATTACCAACCTTTGTGGTATACAGAATTGTTTCTCCTCTGTCGTCCGTACCTAGCGTGGCTTCATTTGGTGCTTCAGGGAAGACGCTAGGGTCATTCACGGTAATACTAACGGCTTCAGCGGTTATTGCCTCAGCAATACGCGTTTGAGGGCTAAATGGGAAGCCCTCGTGCATTGTTAATAAATCATTCAATTCAACTTCCATCTCCTTTCCAACTCCATCCTAAATATGGTAATTTCGTCATATGCCTCTAAATGCTAAAATTTGAGCCATAGAGACAAGTTATGCCTTTTATGACCAAAACTATGGGGACGGGTCGTTAACGCCATTACAGCGACGATATGACACATTTTAGAGGGTATCATGATGGACGTGTGTACTACAATGAATTTTCATGTACTCAATTGGGCATCTAATCCCGCTCTAAAATATGGTAAATTCGTCATATGCCTCTAAATGCTAAAATTTGAGCCATAGAGACAAGTTATGCCTTTTATGACCAAAATTACGGTGATGGGTTGTTAACGCC
This sequence comes from Oscillospiraceae bacterium, assembly GCA_009785345.1. Lineage (GTDB taxonomy): Bacteria > Bacillota > Clostridia > Oscillospirales > Oscillospiraceae > WRMH01. The sequence goes on along the minus strand of WQWL01000186.1, from coordinate 260 downwards.
ATTACAGCGACGATATGGCATGTTTTAGAGGGTGTTATGATTAACATACTGTTTTTGGTTTTTCAACTTGCCTATTTAGCTGATTCCTCGCCGCCCTAGAAATAGCGATGCAAAGTAACAGCGGTGGCGCATGGTACGCTCAATGCAGGCATGGGGTGGGGATACTGCTACTTGCCTCTTCCCTTCATCCCCATGCCGTGCCTTACCGACACCATGCGCCAAAAAAAAAGTCAAGGGACTCTTTTTCCCTTGACTTTTTT
>WQWL01000185.1 GCA_009785345.1 Oscillospiraceae bacterium | reverse complement strand
TTATGGTATTGTTCTGCCGAACTCCTCTGCATTTATATACCTTTGCCGCATCTTTCTGCAAAATCATACCATGATATTTGCGAAAATTGCGCAAAATTATACTTTAGATTCATTACATAATAAATACTCACACTGATCACCTGCCCTGCTGTTCGGTAGAGCGTGCAGCTGTTAACCGCAGGGTCGTTGGTTCGAGTCCAACTTGAGGAGCCACAGAAAAGTCTGAGAAATCAGGCTTCTTCTGCATTTACAATTGAATATGAAAAACGGGTCGTTTGCTCTTTTTTAGGAGCAAGCGGCCATTTTTATTAAGAACATTGCATATTGTATTTGCTCCCAGATAAATGTGACTATTTAGCGTACTCAATTAAATCCATTCCATCCTGAATGTTCGTTTGCACACCAGTTTGTTTATATTCCATTTTTTCGTAAAGATGGCACAGTTTTTCCTCTTGCAATATGGTCTCCAATATCCAATGCTTCGCTTGCAGATTCAGCAATTCAACTTGAGTGATTGCCTGTTGTGCATACCCTTTTCCTTGATACTCAGGTAAGATGAACATTTGTGAAAGCCTACATGTATCGTCATCCAGCTTATCAACTCTTATATAGCCGATACTTTCGTCGTGCAACTCAATTAAATAGTGGTCAATCTGTGGAAATTCGAATCTCCATCGCACACGTTCAAGTGCTTCAGCACCGGGATTGGTTTCAAAATCTTGATACTTATCAAGCAAAGCTTTGAACCCGATGATTTGCATTTGATGAATTTTATCACAATCATTTATATCAGCTTTTTTCAAATTGATTTCCATTTTATTGCTCGTCCTCCCGATACAATTACTGCCCGTCTACGATAATTACAAAATAATATCCAAATTAAAGAACTTTCAACAACTTCACATATTTACCATCACTATCTTCACCAGTATAAATTATGTTGGTAAAACCATTTTTCTCGCATAGCCACCGTGCTCCGATGTTATCAATATCTACACCAAGCGATATTTCCGTATACCCTAAGTTTCTTGCGTAATAAATCAGATAATCGAGTATGATTTTTCCAATGCCACGATTGCGATATTCATTCTTCACAACCATTCTCGAAAGATATATTCGCTTATTTGCGATGGTATAATCAGGGTCATTCATATCACACACAAGATCACCCTGTCCTAAGTATTCACCATTTTCACAATATACAAAAATAATTCTATTGCCGCTTATAAGCTGTTTATGCCATATTTCTGACATTTCTTTATGCTTGCTCATATCCCAAATGTTATCCAATTTGTGGAAATTTTGAGGTTCTAATTTCATTATTTCGTAGTTCATGTTTTGTGCCACCTTCAAATAATGTTTTAGTATATTATTATTAATTTCCATCAGTTAACTCCTGCAAATTTTTGCTGCATTCTACTAATCCTTTCTGAAAACATCAAGCGCATGATGCGTCATGCCGACCATATCTTTGCGTTCACAAGTTGAAAAGTGGAACTTCAAATAAAGCTCAAACATTGCTTCATCCATATCCTCAATTGCATCACTAAGAAAAGATGTAATTCCATTTATTGCGACATAATGCAAACGAGTAGTGTCAAACTCACGCATTAAATCATCAATATCCTCTTTACGCACAAGCTCAAATAAATCCTTTGGCTCTGAATGCGTTGTAAATGATTCCGGGTCAACCATGCCATTTTCAATAAATTCAAATATATCCCAATCTTTTCTGACAAAACCGCCCAATGCAACACATGCGTCAGAAATAATGTATGCCACGAAAACAGTACCACCACGCTTTGCCACACGTATTGCTTCACTCAGAGCTGTGTTCTTGTCATGCTCTGTGTAAAGATGGTACATCGGTCCGAGCAATAATACGACATCATATGTTTCATCGGCAAACGCGGACAAATCCAAAGCATTACCTTGAGTTATCGTAACGTTCTCACCACGTATAGTGTTTTTATTAAACACTTCAATGTTGCTTTCAATTAACTCTACAGCTTCAACAGCATATCCTTGCTGTGCAAGAGCATGAGAATAGCGCCCTGTTCCTGCTCCAATTTCTATAATGCGATCTCCGGATTTCAAATATTTCTCGATATAACGCATCGTTGTCAAGAACTCCACCGACCCAACTCGTGATGTAAGCCTGTCATCCTCAAGTCCTTGATTGTAATAGTCCGTTAAATAATTGTTTTCCCTCATCTTAACACTCTCCTCTAATTGTAAAAACAAAAACGACTAAGGTTTACTTATTCCTCAGTCGCTTAGTGATTCAAAATTTAGATACATCAATTCATATCTATACAAAAATCAATAAGAACCAAGCCTGTGATTCCAATACAGGAATGCAGACTTTGTAGTAGTTCTAAACTTGTTAATGTTAATACAAACGTTCACAGAGCTTGTCCTTTCTGATTTGATTTTATGTAAATATAGCATGCCGGAGCTGTAAAAGCAATAATTTTATTTCATTATTCATCACATTTATCGTTATCACGACTTTTCTGTACATTATACTGGTTCTTGCATTCTGTTGAACAAAATGCAATATTCCCACGATTGGCAATGAACGAAATATGACAATGCTTGCAAGAATGGATTGCATTTGATTAGCACGATTTGTATAATGAAATTAGAACATATTTTTGGATTTGGAGGTGAACATCTTGGAAAAAGGAAAAACAATGGAAAGTGTTGAAGATTATGTTGATATTGTAAACGCACCATGGGGAAAAATGTTTTATGATTTGCTTTTTAGTCAATTGAATATTCCTCATGTCCCAAAACTAAATATTCTTGATTTTGGCTCAGGTCTTGGAGTAACTGCCAATCATTTTGCAAAATGGCATGATGTAACAGCAGTTGAACCAAACGATGAAATGATTATGCACAGATGTAATCAAAATGAATACAAACAAGTTCCCGGCGGAATTGAAAAACTGTCGGCATTTGAAAACGAGTCATTTGACTTAATACTTTGCCATAACGTATTAGAGTATATCGAAGATAAGGAACCAATAATATCAGAACTGCTACGAGTACTGAAGTTTGGCAGTATTTTATCCATAGTGAAGCACAACCGCGTGGGTAGAGTTTCCCACACAGCTGTTTTCAAAAATGACCCAAAGAAGGCCCTCTCTCTGATTGATTCCAAAGCAAACGATGAAAACAATTATCTTGGGACGCAATATATTTATTCGAACGATTACTTAGAAGCGTTGGCAAATAAATATGGTTGTCAAGTTGAGAAAGTGCTTGGAATGAGAGCCTTTTATGCGCTTGGGCAAGATAATGCTACAAAATACGATGATGACTGGTATCAAAATATGCTTGAGTTAGAAAAAAGCGTGGCTGCAGTCGAAGAATACAGAAATGCTGCGTTTCATAATCATTTATTCATAAAGAAATCGGAGATATCAATATAACCGTGAAGCAGAGAAATCGCCAAGTAGCTTGATAACCCAGAATAACCACATATTATACATTGGTTCCACAAATTGCCGTCTGCTGACAAAAAGCAGGCGGCTTTTATTTACGGGATATTGTACGCGGCAACAGGAAATATCGCACTACCATCGGCTATTTCACCTACATGGCATTCGTCTGTTTACACAAATTTGTCAATTTCTAATCGCTTTCTAGCCAAGCATCGCTGACTATTCCTCTTGTTTGATTTTGTGTAATCTCATTAAATAATCCATCATGAAAATCAATCGCAGTTTTTTGTCGCTCTAGCGCAATTTCTTCGCCACGCTCTGTATAGAATGAATCATAAACATTCTTCAACTTAAAACTATACTCTTGAAAAAATGATGTTATTTCTTCATCACTGACATTTGTGTTAATATCACCATTTTAATTAACTAATAACAATTGGACATTGCACTTTCGACCCAAATGTTATACAATAATTGGGACGAAGGAGGCAACTAAAATGCGTGATAACAGTAAGAAAAGAATTAAAGAACGTATCAAGGAGGCGAATTATGGTACAGTTTTCGTCGCGAAAGATTTCCTTGACATTACAGAGTATGAGGTTGCACGAAAAGCATTAAATCGCCTCACTGATGATGGTATTATAAAGAAAATCATTCGTGGGGTATACTACAACCCTCGTTTTAGTGAAAAACTGATGGAGTATGAAGCTCCATCGCCACATCAAGTCGCATTAGCTTTGGCACGAAAGTTTAATTGGAGCATAGCTCCTTCCGGTATAACAGCGCTCAATTTACTTGGTTTATCAACACAGGTCTCAGCAAAGTGGAGTTATATTAGCGATGGAGCTTACAATAGCTTCAAGATTGACAACATAACAATTGAATTTAAACATCGCAACAATCGCGAAATTGCCGGGATGAGTTATAAAACAGCTTTGATAATCCAAGCAATTAAAGCACTTGGTAAAGATAATGTTGACAATACCACAATTGTTAAAATACGTGCTTTACTAACTGAGGAGGAGCGGCAAGTATTATTAGCTGAATCCAAACTCACTATGATATGGATTCACCAAATTATTCGAAAAATTTGCAGAGGAAACTGATATGTACAATATTTTAGAATTATCAAAGGAAGACAGACGCACAATTTTTCGTAATACTGCCCAGGATATGGGAGTACATGAAGCAATTATCGAAAAAGATTATTGGGTTTGCTTAGTTCTTGACTACTTATTTAGCAAAAGTCAATATAATAAACCTGAATTATTCACGCATCGCCAATAAATTTGTTTCAATGTTTGCGACTACATAGTTTTTTTGATTCATCGGCTCACCTGTTAGGTGAAGAAAGAAATAGAATAAGGGCCTCAAATTTG
>WQWL01000184.1 GCA_009785345.1 Oscillospiraceae bacterium | reverse complement strand
TTGACCCATTACCGGACGCGGTATTAAGCCTACTACATTTCTTCTCAAAGTGTCAATATCATCAATATCTAACACTCCATCGCGGTAAACATCACCAGGAGCTCTGTTCATAGGAAGGCGTGGCACTAAGCCTAAAATGTTTCTTCTCATTGAGTCTATGTCATCGATGTCTACTCTGCCACTATCATCTACATCGCCCCAAAGTGACCATATACCATAAAGCTCTGCTCTGCCACTGTCAGCATCAACAAATGGACCAACGAGCAAACCTCCTAACGTTTCTGAAGTTAAGTCAAGACCCACATCTCCAACAGTCGGTCTGCGATATCCATTTCTGACACGTCCAGAACCATCAAGCTGATCGCCGGGGAACCAACCCCAGAATGCATAACCTCCATTATTATCCGAGCCATCACCAGCTACTTGCATTGTGATATCTGCTATCGTTACTGAACAAAGTTCCTGTCTAAGCTGAACTGGCAATACTACTGGTGCATCAGGTCTGCCATAGAAATTGAACGTAATTGATATGGGCAAATCATCTTCTATAAGTATAAAGTCTGTCCAACCAGCATCAACATACGCCTGCCTTGTGCCAGCTGGAATAAACACATTAACATTTTCTCGAGTAACTCCTGCAAATGTTGTACTGTTTACCTGCTGCGGGATTACACTGTCATGTACAATTGCCCGAAGTCCTGTTGCACCTATAAAAGCGTAGTTGCCTATGGTCTCAACTGATGCAGGAATGCGAACCGATTGAAGTCCCCTGTTACCGTGGAAAGCGGAATCTAGGATTCTGGTCACTTCTTGTCTATGTTCACCTAAATCTATGTGCGAAGTGTGTGTCCAAGGGTAGTTGGGGGAGTTAGGGAGATAAATTAGTCGGCTTGCAGGACTTCTGCCGTGAAATGGTTCTCTTGTTATATATGCCATACGTCGAATAAGCTCTGCTGCACAAACACCACAAAAGCGCATGTTGCCATAGCCCATTATGCAACTACCGCCGGCCGGCACCACCCAAATACCATCATGAGACACATTAGAAACATCCCTACTACTCTCGACCCAGTGCTGCCATTTTAACTCCGCATCAGACAGTCTTGCAGCATTGGCGCGTATTTCGCCGTTCAAGTTGTATAGATTTACACCTGAGAATTCATCCAATAGCGCTCCAAATGCATGCCCAACTTCATGCAGGAACGTACGATGCCAGCTATTATGGAGGCTGGTCTGTTGGTTTGCCGGTCGGTCTATCGATGTCACCGCAATACCAAAATGGCGGTCATATGCTCCAATAAGCGAAATCTGTGCAAAGCCACTCCCTCCATTGGAGTTTGAAATAACTTGTACCATATTTCGATGAGATGGGACTGGAACAACATCGAGTGATACCCTATTTATCTCACTCCATCTAGTCGATGCCCTAGGGGCAACTCCACCCGCCGCTGTTACTGTCCCAAAATATCCGTTACGACCTGGTTCCTGATCATATGGAGCATAATGAATCATATATACTATAAAGTAGTCTTCGAAAAGATAGAATGGATGAAGGCTAAGCATTCTATCGATCACCTCATTTGCATGCCACAAAGCCGATCCTTCATCAGGATCGGGATCAAGAGCATCCCAAGTGCCGAATTGACCTTGAGCAAACCCGTCGCCCAGAAGCATAACGACGATACTGTCCTCAACTGATCTCCCTTCACCTCTTATTCGGTAATATCGAAAATCAATCTCTTCGCCATGGAATGGTTGAACTTCACCGTACTCAATGTCCGTAAAATCTTCTAATTCGCCATCTTCATCAGAAGCATGGATATCTGGATATATCTGCTCTCCGTCATTTAATATTTGTCGAATGTCATCGATTGTATATCCATCTCGCACACAATCGAGACAACAAGGTGCTGTGGTTGCCTCTTCATCATACAATGCAAGTGTCACTCCTGACAAAACGGTGAGCATCATACATATTGCTAAGAACGTGCTAAATATTTGCTTCATTGTTTTTCTAAACATACGCTATTCTCTCCTCTTCTAATTTTGTTTATTTATCTCTATTATGCTTTTTCTTCATCAGTCATTTACTTGTTTCTGCTTTTTTTCGTAGTTCTAATCACAGCCATGGTTCCAATCATTACTATGAGAGACCACGTTAACAACATTGACCACAGTGCCATGTCGCTTTCAACACCTGTCGCAGGTAGTTTTTGTTGGCTGTCATTGCTACCGTCATTACCACCTTCTTGTGCATCAACGATTGACCACACCGCAACCAGTCCTATGGTCTCAGCTACACCAAAATCACTGAGTGCAAGAATATTCTCGTCTAAAAACAGTTCACCTATGCTCAAGACTCCCGGCACAGTGAAAGTCGCAAGCAAACGGTTAGCATTCATCTCGAGATATGTTTGATCGTGTACTCCTCCTACATATATCCTCCAACCTACAAATACATATTCATTATCACCAGCAAGCTCGTTTCTGTCGAGTACGCCTATAATTTCTAAATTGAAAGCATCGCCCACTACACCGTAGTACTGACGACCGTGTGGGTTGTTTTCCAAATCACGTTTTAGCTCACCATTTTCCAGCAAATAATAATAAATATGAATACTACGATATTCTCGGTCGGGCACTATCTCTTCCCATTGAGCCACATAGGTCACATTTGCTGTAACTGTTGTAGCCACCGTTGGCGACCAGCCTGTGAATATCCAACCTTCATTGCCTGTTGGTGTTCCAATAAAGGTAGGCGTTGCTGTGCCATGAAGGATATCTGTGAAGACTTGCTCTGCAAACACACCCTGCGCTCCCGGAGCGAAGGTTACAGTAAACCAGTAGCCGGGATTACGCGTCCATTGTGCTACAAATGTCATTGGTTCATTGACTACGGTTTCTGCCAACTCTGTACTCGTTAACACCTTACCTCCAAGTTGCCAACCTGTCAGGCTATATCCAAAGAGTTCTGGAATTGGTACATTTGCCATGCCTACCTGAATATCATATGCTAATATAGCTTCAATATCATCCATATCGCCACCTACATTACCACCATTTAGTTCAAATATGATAGCTTCAACACGATGTGAACCTCTAAAGTTGATTTCATTGTTGTTGAGCAAATGACCAAATGTGCGTTCATAGTAATTATCCGGCAATGCATAGCGACCGTTTCCTGAAGTGTTTCCTAAAATCGTACCGTTTTCTAATATGATATTGTGATATGCCGTTGGAGTAAGTGGGTTCGGATAGCTTTCATGTGCACCGGAAAATATTCCGCCGCCATCTCCTGTTTCTGCTATATTGTTTGTTATGGCACCACCCATCATATTAAACATCCCATAATAAACAATAGTTGACCAAACAATCCATCTATTAAGATATATACCTCCACCATTTAAACGTGCCGTATTACCGTCTATTGTACCACCTGTCATTGTAAACATGTTTGATCCGTCAACAAATACCCCGCCCCCATTTGTACCCGCAGTATTATTGCTGATGTTGCCATCACTCATTGTAAACGCACTGTCGATGCTAAGATATACTCCACCTCCAATTGTACCCGCAGTGTTACCGTTAATTACACCACCTTTCATTATAAACGTACTCTCGAAATTAACATTTACTCCACCAGAACTTAGACGTGCTATATTATTACTTATCATACCTCCAGTCATGATGAACTCACTAGATATATTCACTCCCACGCCACCAGCTCGTGTTTGTGATTCATTTTCACTAATTGTGCCATTATTCATAGTAAATGTGCTATCCCACGTTAAATTTACACCTCCACCAGATCTAATTGTCTCGTTCCCGCTGATTAAGCCTCCATTCATCGTTGCCGTGCTCTCAACTAATCGTATGCCTCCGCCATACCTGGCTCCATTTCCGGTAATTGCACCACCATTTATGGTCAAGTTGGCAAACATTAACTCTAGGCCACCACCCTCTCCCGATACTCCAACTACAATGGCCTCGTTTTCGCTGATTGTGCCAGCATTGATGGTAACATTGCTGTTCACCAGACGTATACCGCCACCATATCTGGCTACGTTTCCGCTAACATGGCCACCATTCATGGTGAATGTGCTTTCGAAACCACTGCCAACATTACCACCGCCGCCAATACCACCACCAAAACTTCCGGCAAGACTGCCGCCCATATTATTTGCGATATTGTTTTTAATAACTCCATCATGCATAGTAAATGTGCTACATTCTGTCCAAACACCACCACCACCGGTAACACCGACACCCCAGGCGGTGGAAAACGCAGAGTTGTTTGATATAGTACCGCCATGCATGGTAAAGATGGCACCATTTGCAATTTGCACACCGCCACCGAAAATTGCTCTGTTTCCTTCAATAACACTTCCGGCGTTCATTATAAGCTCGCCACCATTGACCATAATGCCTCCACGGTAGGCCGCAGCGCCTGTACCTCTTAGCGTGATGCCATTTAGTGTCAATGTACCGTCAACTGTGAAATGACGTGCATTTGCTGTCGGTTGATATAGCACAACACCTGTGAGATATACTGTTCTTCCTGCAGGTATGTTGAGTTGAGCGTTCATTGTTATGTTGTTTGAAATATCTATTGCATATGGTCCATCAGTTGTCATTAGATTTGTAAACACATCGTAAAGCCCATCCCAGCTAATTACCGCGAAATCTGATAGTACTTCGATTTCCACGGCACAATCTTCGCATTCGCAATCACAAATGCAATCATCGTAATAACTACACTCGCATGTGCATGATTCTTCTAGCTCGTCGTAGTCGTACTTATCGTCTGATTCGCCAGCATTCTCATTACAGCCTATA
>WQWL01000183.1 GCA_009785345.1 Oscillospiraceae bacterium | reverse complement strand
TTTTGCCTCAGGCTTCCTTCAGATTCCACCTCGCAATGGACACCCTTGCCTTTGGCTAACGCTTGCCGCTGCCGGCTGCGCTCGGGACTTTAACCCTAGAGATTGCGCCCGTGCCGGGCGCACGACCAGTAAGAAACTGAATAGCAACATTCAGTTTCTTTACAAGATATACTATACCATTCCCTGCAAAATAAACACCACTTCCTAAAAAAAGTAAAAGCGAAACTGATGCGCAAACTACAAAGGCAACTGGCAAGAGAACTAGTAGCAATGGTGAGCATATTATTATAAGCAGAGTTTTTAGAATCCTTTTTGCTATATTTCCTTTATTGGAAAAATTTTTCGAATCATCTAGCATTTTTCTTCTCCCGTAAACATTTTACATAAACACCTCGCTCATTAACAGTTGAACGAAATGGATAGCCACTGCACGGATCAAAAGTTTCACCAATTAACCAAGCAAAAAAATTTGCAACATATAACATACTGCGACTGCATGGAATAGTATACATAACATTAGCTATCGCAAAATTCTTTTTTATGTAAAGCGCAAGCTTCTTAATGTTCTCAAAATCAGAAGTACTTATATTGCATTCATCAATGACATATTTTGTTATGTATATTCTATTTACTGATTTTAATAAATTTTGGAATCTGTGTACAACATTAAAATCAATATTATTGCAATCAACAGGGATATTAAGATAAACCCTAAATTTTTCTTTTGTAAGTAGCTGTACGTGCTCTTCAATAAAGCGTATTCTACTGGGGTTGTCGTATTGGTTTATTGAAACAATTACATTCGTGTTTTTCTTTTTTTTTACCGTCTTAATAATTAAGTCCGTGTTTTCACAATTTGTAATTATGTTTAAAGCAATCTTTTGTGTTTCTATTTCTCTGACAATTTCATAAAAAAGTGGATGTTCGGTTGGTTCACCGCCTGAAAGAGTAATAATTGGTATTTTAGCTTTGACGATTTTGCGCATAGTCTCAAGGCTCATATGTTTCTGTTCAACTATATCGTTTGTTCGCCAGCAGGAGTGGCAAAGAGCTTTCCGTGAACATTGCGATGTAATAAATGCAAGTAAAAAAAACGGATAATTCTCACCTAGCAGCGAATTCCTCAATAATCTACCCAATATACGAAAGTATAATAATATACCCTTGAATGGCTTCAATATTCATCCCTCGCACTTTGATGTGGTTTTATAGATAATCAACTTTACAATTATCAAAATTTTCCAGCTTGTAAGTTGTTAACAATAGCATTGAACGAAATTGCGTGGTAGGGGGAAGTATGAGAATTTTCATTAGTAAGCTAATAAAATGATTACTCAACAAAACCCTGGATAGCATAAGAGCCTCTGCGCGGGAACTCTGTTTTTATCTGTAGGCGAGTTACACCTTGTACATCTAATGAAAAATGAATAGGCTCATCAATCGCATTGACTCTTACTGTATCTAAATACTCACCATCACCAAAAAAAATCACAGTTGCATCAATCATATCACTTCCATCTATTCGCCCTATATAACCAGACAATACATTGAATTGACCACCGAGAGTATGTAAAGTAAAGTTAGTGCCACTACTCACACGAGATGAAATCAAAACATCTCTGAAAGATATTCCGCCCATCATTGCAGTATCTGCGTGTGCCATGAAACGTGCGGTGCCAGGTGTACCGCTTGGGTAGTTGTCGAAAGCCGGAGCACCTCTATATAATGAAATCCTCTGGTTTTGCTGAGGTGGGGTGTACTCTAGGGAATCAATATCACCATATTCAGGTTCAATAAAAACCTCCGAATCAACTATAGAGTTTACACCATCATTAAATCCACGATTATACTCTTCTCTTAGTAGTAGTGCTGACGCATTTTCTCCATCTAAAAGACCTTGAGCATGCCCTGCAGAAAAAGCCTCTTCAAGTTGCTGTTCTATGTCTTGATATGATAATTCATCGGAATTATTATGAAATAGAGATGGTCCATTAAAAAATGGAACTGCAAGCATAGCTATGGCGGTTAGAGCGGCCCCTGCAAACCCAGAAAAAATCCTCGATCCCCGTCGTTTATTTTCTTGAGTCGACATTTGAACACACCTCATTTCTCACTTTTGTTTTTGTAATTCGATTATAAACTTATTGTAATCTTTTCTGTGAAATACACTACCGCGAACGACCATTGTAGTTAATATACGAAATTACTTACTATATGCCAAATTGTTAGTGTTACAGTTAATGCAATTATTAGTACAGAAAAATATATTGGAACATGCTTTTCAGTTGAGGTAAAAGACTTGTATTTTTGATGACGCAACCCTTTTCCGAGTGCAATCCATTCCGCTGAATATATCATAGATCCAAGCTGTTGCTCCAAGCGCAGAATAACTTTAAATTTAGCACTATTCAATTTCCCATAATTATCTATTAAATTATGCCAAGACTTGCATAATAATAATCCTATTGCAGAGAACCCATAGAGCACAAAAATAGTATTGCTATCGATTGTTTGAGATTGAAATAAAAATCCAGCAATTGATATCAATACACCAATAATCGTAATGAAAAAGGTGTTTGTTATTTGTCTACGTTGGATAAGTTTCTCTGATGAATCTATCATGAGTTTGTACAAGTCGAGTGTATTTGAATTGTCTGAAAAACATTCATCAAACTCTGATGTGAAATTATATACCGATATTATTTCTTGTTTAATTCTCGAAATATCTTTGGAATAGTCGCTGATTTCAATTATCTTTTTATTTTCGTTTTTTGCTAACTCAATTTCCCATTTTGAATTATGCGACTCAGCACACTCATGAACGTTATATATAATAACTGCTTCAGAAGATAGAATTGCTTTTTTTGCCTTTTGTTTCCATTTCTTATCATTAGCACTTGCTAGAAAAACAAAATTAACCCTAATAGACAATTCTTTGCGCAAGAGCATAAGATTGTTCTTTGCTATATTCCTATTTTTGAATCTATGTATAACAAATATATTCATAAATTACCCACCAATTTAAGCCAGTACATTAAACATTTTGAGTAATCCAATATTCTAGCGAATCCTTTCTATTTGCAACAGTAGGAATACTCAAATTAGATATTTCACTGCTTGTACTTTCTGTAATCTTTATAGCAACGACTGGTTTCCCGATACTTACAGCAAACTTTATTTCTTCAATAGACATACCAAAGGTATTTGCAGGTCTATTTGAACACACAACAACTGTTGCATATTTGATTTGCTTTTGAATCTGCGGGTCAACATTATATCTTCCGTCTATGCTATCAAAGGGAGAAGAGCTTGGAACAGAATAGTCTCTTACAGTAAATTTACTGCGGTCTAACAAAGCACTAATCTCGCTATAATCATTATTGTTCCACCGATGTGGTATAAAGACGTTAATCATAAAACATTCCTCCATTTACATTTTGCATCTAATTTCATTAACAATGATAACATAAATCACATTGCACTACAATACATATCCTGCGTATACTTCCTAATTTAACATGGTATATACCCAACACTTTCCCCGCTTGCTGACTAACCGTTCAAAAATCGGAATCCGTCAAGATACAAAACACTTGCTCGTTCATTTTAACCTTGACGGATTTTGATTTTTGGATATACTCACATTGGCGGAAAAAGCAATCCCGAATCTATCAAAACGGTATATTTCAAATTTACTCCGTTAAATTAACTTTATCGAAAAATATTCCGAAATAATTTATATAGTTAGGAACAATATGTCTATGCCTTTGTCGTCAATGAGTAGATGGCTCAATTTTAGCGAAAGGAGAAGCACAAAAATGAATTATATTCGCTTACCTTACGACACTCCACTAAGACTTCTTCCACTAGCATATTTTCTGCCAATGGAGTCTCAAAGTCAAACACCAACACTACGTACTCTGCCCCGCTGTTTTCGTGACGTTATGATTTCAGAAACCCACATTGACACAATCAAAAGCGACCAGTTCCTCAACGAAGTAATGACCGCTACAGCAGAGCTAGTATTTCCGCACTTCGGACTTCGTGGTTGGGTGGAACACTATACGGGATATTGCCCTGCATGGGAATTAGCTTATGCTGTTAATTTATGGGCGAAAACCTTAGAGGAAGAAATCGGGTGGGGATTATTCAATATTTCTAGATTACCGAAATGGCATCAAATACCATTCTTTGATACTGACTACATTAAAGAGGTAATGGGATTTGTAGCCAAGCGTGGTATTGAAAAAGAAAACTGGCAGCCGATTCTCGACCTAGTGAAAGAAATGCCATGTCACGAAGATTTTATGCCATATGACACATTTGTAAGTATCGACTTCAAACGTAAATGGTATCATACTCGCTCAAAACGAGTACAAACAATATCTCTTGAAGCTTGCCTTAAAGACGAGAATCATAGTGTTCACGAAGTAGCCACCGATTCAACAGATATGAGTGATGTGGATTCAAAAAACTTCGTAGACCGCTTTAAAGTAAGATTATCTGAAAAGGATAAAACAATCTTGGAGTTACGAGAATTTGGGTACACCTATGAGGAAATAGCGAATAAGCTAGATTACAAGAATCATAGCGGAGTAATAAAACGGATGAGAGCCATCAAAGACGAGTTTATCAAATACCGAAACGAGCAATGAAAAATCACGCAATCAGCAGAGAGCGTGATTTTTGTCGCTCAAATGAAAGGAGTAACCACTTATGCCGCAGTATGCAATAATGAGATTCGCCAAACAAAAAGGCGGATTCGGAGCTTTACAAGCACACCATGAACGTACTAAAGACAAGTACAAAAGCAATCCCGACATTGACATTAGTCGCAAACACCAC
>WQWL01000182.1 GCA_009785345.1 Oscillospiraceae bacterium | reverse complement strand
GAAAATCCAAGCGATTAGTCTAAAAAACTTATTTGCACTCAAACTGTACTCAAAACCAAAAACAAAGCCCCGAAAACCCTGTAATCATCAGGCTTTCGGGGCTTCTGCTGTCTACTCCCACTCCACTCTTTGGGCTTTTAACCTATGTGTTTTAGCTGTTTTCATGGGATTTATTGTTACCATATTTCTTTTTTATCGCTGTTTTTTGTGGTTAGCGAAATTTTTGTACTCAAAATGTACTCACGGATACTGGCTACAATTTTACTTATGGCGCAATTTCTTTTAACTGCTCGCTTGAAGTTGTGCCCTGCTGTATTTGGGAGTTGTCAACATTCCCAAAAAAGTTGTTGGTATAGTGAATTATTTGCGCTTGCTTTGCTTGTTGCTTTTCTTCATCGGAGAAAACAAGCCCCTCTCCGATGATATTGTTTTCTTCCAACATTATTGACCACTCAAGTAAATGGTTTCTAACAGTTTCTACAATGGCTTCAACTGTATTCTCGAAAATATTTAACCTATATTCTGTAGCAAATCCTACCCAATTTGATAGTGTGACTGCGACACTGCCGCCAAGCGGCATAATAATGCCGCTACCTTTATTTAATAACGATACGATTTCTGGTATTGACTGACATAATTTTTGTTTACATAACGCTTCATACACTTCGTCATTTGGAATCAAAACAGGTATCCAACCACGCATCGGGTTTAGCCCCTTTAGTTCCGCACGAACTTCCCGATAAGAGGGAATATTAGAATCCCTGTCATATCCATTAAGTTCGTTTTGCACCCACTCTTGAAAATCTTTAAGCTGTAGTTTTCGAGCTACTAAGTATGCCTTACGTAGCAGAGCAACAGTATCAACATTTGAGTCAAGGGCATCTCTTTGTAGTTCAATAACGATGCCACTCATACCATAACCCCCAGTTGCTGTATGCCAAATAATATACCTTGTGCGGTTAAACTACCCGAGGCTTTAAGCATAATGTCTTTGATTACCAGAAGCGACTTACCAACCAAACCTGCATCTGTTTTCTTTTCCGCTACTGACTTGGCTTCTGAAACTGTTTTTTCAAGTCGCTCTATATCCTCATTTGGCAAGTTGAATGAATCTAAATTAGCCAGTACATTATTGAAGATTTCTAATGCTTTTTCATAATCAACAGAATCCGAAATATTCATGGTCTGCGATGAATTATTAGTATTCTGTTGAATTTGAATATTAGAAGCGTCACCATAGAAATTGTTTGCTGTATTATTTGCCTGTCTGCGCTCATATTCAATTTCTCTTTCATCGTATGTTCGTGCTGAATTATTGATATGCACAGTATAAGGTACATCACTAGCCCAAGAGGTATTTATGTATCCTTCTTGTTGCAACTCTCTCATTAAACTACGAAGCTCATCATCTTGTCTATGGTCTTTACATTCTGCAAACTTTTGCTCTAACATATCCACAGGGTTATCTGAATCAACAATTTCACGCAACAACGCCCTTGAATTTGCTGGCAGTTTCTTAAACATAAGCATCTCCTTTGCTTTTATTTTCCGTATTCTTCGCTTCTGGCTCGTCTTGTAACGGCTTTGAATACACTTCTTTGAATATCACCTATCAATCCTTCGACTGATTCACCCATTGGAGACATGGAACGGCATTCTGTCCAATGTGCAAGATTGCCATTCTTGTCAAGCATAACTTCGCACAACGAATATTCTCTCGACGTTTCTTCATCGCCAGTATGATGCTCAATATAGTGTGCTTTAGGCTTTGTGCAAAACAAAGTTTTGCACAAAGCCAATTTTCAACAACAAGTTAGAAGCCCTATTTCTGTTATGCGCAATACTTGATAAAGCAACCGTATATAACTTCATCAAGCTCTTCGTCTGTCATACAGCCACCGACTTCACTATAATAACTTGGCAACTTCTTGTGGTAGTCACGTAGTGCTTCTGGTTGTTTTTTCGTATAATCAACAACGTAATCATACGACCAGTTTTCTCTGTCACGAGAGATATTCGCTTCAATATCTTTTTTACTCATATCTTGCCAATTATTTTCTTCCCTTACACGTTCAAGTATAACACGCCTAAGATATTGACCCGTATTAAAAAGAAAATTTTTCCTTACAATATGTTTCGGAACAAGCAGTAACTCCTTGTTGTTATGTAGCCAACAAGGGCGAGATATTTCAATCCACTCTTTAGCTGACATGTTCCATGTAAAAAAATTCTTCTCCAAATCAGCCTCACGACCATGTTTTTTCATCTGCTCTGCTGTAAAATCATTTATATGCCCATGAAGAATATTAGTCAATAAGTCTGACATACAATCTTCGGCAAACCCCGGCACGAATACTGGAATGTCCTGTGGGCGAGAAACTGTTGGAATTGCTTGTACAAGAGGATAAAGCCCTTGTAAGCAATCGTCCAATCCTTTAGCTGTCTTTCCTTTGCCGTTTAGCCCATTTCCATATCCAAGTTTTGTCGCATTTTGCTCACCAGCATGAGCAAATAGAAGTTCCGTTGAACCGCCTGAACGCATCGTATTGAACAACACGTCAAAAAATGAGCTCATGATAATAGTGGCATTTTTGCACCAAGTGTCGTTGCCACGCTCAATCAAACTTGGGTCGATAAATAATCTGTTATCGCTATTCAGAAAAACATCGACAAAGTCAAGCGTAGAGTGCCCTTTTACACTCGAATTCAAATAATCTGAAATGTACAATATACATTCCTCCTAAAATTCATAATAATATATATCATCAGATTTTAGGATAAAAGCTTGCTTTTTACCTTTCTGGCACAGATATCATATTGCAATCGGTTTTGTTATGTGGTACACTATTCTTCGTATTGAGACAAAGTACCATACCGTGCTTCTGTCGCCTTGCAAAACATCGAGTTGCAGCTCGGTGTTTTTCTTTTATCTTTGTTATCTGTTATTACTTAAAAAATGGCTCTGGATTACAGCAAAATGCATTCTCTAACAGCTTGTTAGTTATATTAACTTTAGCACGAGATGTACTCAAACTACTCAACCTATGCATACTACTCTTGCCAAATTCGTTCTTAGAGAGAATCCATACTTGGTCACGTCTTGTGTTGCCATCAACAAGTAAAGGTTGGTGTGTTGTACATATCAATTGAGCGTTGTAGGGATTACTATTCGAGTCAATAAATAGCTTAATAATATCTTTTACTAATGAAAGGTGCAGACCGTTTTCGATTTCGTCCAAAACCAATACTCCTCCATCTTCCAATACATCAAACAATTGCGGTAACATAGTGAGCAGCTTAACTGTTCCTAACGATTCATCTGAAAAAAAGTCAACATCATCTTGTTGAGCCGAACTTTCATTGCCAGTTATTTCTTTGCCTTTGTTGTAAATCGCATGTTTTGCATTAACCGTCACAGAAATTTGTGTAGTGATAATTTCTCTATTCTCAAAATCACTTACATCTACATCGTGTTTCACACGCTCTTTAGCGACATCAACTTTGAGTTGGCGCAACGTTGGGTCAGCTTTTTTTAAAACTTTTATATACTTCTCGCATCTCTCTTTTGAAAAAGATTCCTCACCCATTGCGGGTGGAATTTTAGGGGATGCCATATTGAAAATACCAATGCTATTTATCGCCCTAACCAAGCTATGTGCTAATTGGTTGCCTAAAACATCGGCGATTGCTAGGCACAACGCATCTTCTTTAACAGAATGCCTTAGGCTTGCGAAATCCTTAAAATCAGAACGAACCTCTATGTCCTTGTAACTTTCAGATGTGCGCTCCATCAGCACTTCTTTGCGTCTATACTTTTTAGTCAACAACTCATAGATCACTTTCTTATCCTGAATTGAAAACTCGTAATGATAAGTAATTTCGCTCAGGATTATATCAACAGAAAATGATGTGGGTTTGTCATTGTACTCTAAGTCGAACTTAAAGCGCTGGGATTGCTCCTCTAATTCCTGAAACAATGGAGCAGGCAATAATTTAGATGTGTTTCCAAAAGTTAATGGAGACCACATTATTAACCGCTGGATTTCTCGCAAAATTTTACAAAAAAAGCTTTTTCCAGAACCATTTGCGCCATAGACAAAAGAAACCTTGTTTAGAGTTTCGTCACCAACCGTAAAGGTGTTTTCCAAAAACTCCTTTTTACTTTTATCTATCTGTGTTGTAAATTCAATCCTATCTGCAAAAGGAGCAAAGTTTGTAGCAGATATTGATTTCAAAATCACCTTATTCATAAAAAACACTCCATTCTCAGTTAGTATACAACAATTCTGCTCTACAGTCAAGTGTTATTTTTAGATTTTGCACATAGATGTTGAAAATTTTAGTTTAACATGAAATATAGACAGAGGAGCTGATTAAGCGGATATAATGTTTTGTTATGCCCTTGCTAGATTCCAATTCCATTAAATATCTTCTCAAAAGCCGCCTTTCCAAGAAAAAAGGCGGCACAGAATCAGCCGCCGCCATACATACGAGCCTGTCAAAATACTCAAGCCAGCTACAAGCTGAAAATGAGCCTCTTTCAATCTGTCAACGGTCTAATCCTCACCATGAGGACATCATAGCCTCACTCTTACTTATTCAAAACATACCGTGTGTTCTTGCCGCCACCCACAGCCCGAATCTCGCCCTTACTTATCAAGCCTTTTAAAACACGCACAGCCATTGCTTGCGATACTGATAATGCCGATTCCACATCTTTTCTAACGATAAACTCCTTATTTTTGAACAACTCCAACGCTACACTCTCGTTATCACTTAATAAGGCTTTTTCAGCGGTTTCGTTGGTATTCGGCAAGGTAATCTTAAAGGCGTTGTCGGTGACTTCGATTTGTGGCTTGACGGCAAAGTCCTCATAGCTCTGCATGATTTTTGGCATACCTGTACCATAGGCTTCTATCAGCGTAAGCCGATAGAACACATTGGCGAGGTTTTTGTTGCGAGCTATTGAAATGCCGAGCATCATGT
>WQWL01000181.1 GCA_009785345.1 Oscillospiraceae bacterium | reverse complement strand
GCTTCTGAAATTTTAGAACTAAACAAACAAAATACACAAGTTCGTATATATATGCACTCCGAAAGGTTGCTTGCATAATGGCAGAGTACGAGAAAAAAGTCCGTGATATATTAAAACAACATGGTTGTACATTTAGTCGTCGCGGTAAAGGTGACCATGATATATGGTTCAGCCCCATTGTGAACAAAAACTTCCCTGTGGACGAAAAAATCAAGTCAAGGCATGTTGCAAATGCAATTATGAAGCAAGCAGGATTAGCATATCGCTTTCGATGATGTATTGCTATTGCTGAATCGTTCCCGTAATTCATGAGCAGCTGGGTTTAGTAGATTCTGCGTGACACTGATAAATTTTATTTGCGCCATTATCTACGCCACATGGCAATGATACTGGCGTAGATAACAGCTTTGTCCGGCAACATTTTGGCAACATTGTTTGATAAACTCACATAAAGATAGTATGCAGCAAGGATTCAACATGGAGTCCTTGCTACATACTGTCGACAATCTGAATAATCACGAAATTATTATATGCGATGCAAGCGATAGTAATTGAATGGTAACTTCTCAGTCTGTCCATTATCAATAATCTCTATTGATTTGGTGAATACAAATCCAATTTTTTTGGCAACAATTATTGAAGCGATATTGTCCGGTTGTATCGTGGCAATTAGGTAATCGTAACAGTATCTATCAAAGAGATGACCGACAAATGCGTTTAGTGCTTCAGTTGTATATCCCCGATTTGCATAAGCAGGATTTATGACATAGCATAGTCCCATTTCAGCTTCCTCGAATTCCTCAAATGCACCGCAGCCTATATGGCCTATAAGTGAGTTGCTTTCTTTTTCAACAACTGCGTAAGCCAGAAAATTCTTCATCGGATCATTAACTGTATAATGGTTTATCACCATATTGATCCAGTCATCGATCCATTCTGAGCAATCGCACCAGTCCGGTAACCATTTTGTTATATATTCATCAGACGCAAAGTTCTTCATTGCCTGTGCATCTTCAATTATAAACTCGCGGACAAATAATCTCTTTGTTTCTAAATGCATCTAATGTTTAACCTCATAAATTATAAATTTCTCTTGCTAGTGATTGCCAACCCGCTTAAGCGGATTAGCGCCTATAATACATTATGCTTACACTATTCACTAGATTTTAATTTATCTTGTTCATTAACATAATGTCTATACTCAAGAGGTGTGCCATCTTTTTACTTGCGGTCATTTCGGTAACAGCAACTAATGCCTTTAATTTTTCGTCAAGTATACCGTGCAAACAAGCAGGAATGTGGTCATTATGATATCTATGTAAAGCCACACATTCCATACATTTTCCATGCCAGTCACAAAGAGTATTTGGGCAGGTGCATTTTGTAATTTCAGAGTCAATCGCCAGTTCTCTATTTTTAAGAACTACTTGCTCATAATATTCTTCCTATGTTCGCCATGAAATTGTTAAGTTGATCAATTAAATTCATGGTTTTTACCTTCCATCATAATAAGTTCGTTTTGTCATTTCCAAGAATGATCGTAGAAAATGAAACTAATACAACAAGTCTACTACAAGCGACTCTGTAGTTCAACTATAATCAATAATAACGTGCTTGTGTCGAGAATCAAAATTGTGCACGAATTTCACCCATTGACAAAAGGTACTGTATATTGTACAATATGTTGGACAATATTGAGGAGGTTGATTTTATGCTAGCTGTTAACTATTCTACTCTTCGCAGCAATCTCAAAGGTTACTGTGACAGAGCAACGGACGAGAACGAAACTGTTATAGTCACTCGCAAAGACGAAAAAAACGTTGTAATCCTGAGTCTTGATTCTTATAATGCATTATCCAAAGCTGCCAGAAACGCCACATATTTAAATATGATTGACAGATCAATGGAGCAGCTTGCAAGAGGCGAGGGAAAAGCGCACGAGCTTATAGAGGTGGACGATGACTAAAATTTGGTCAGATAAAGCATGGGACGATTATTTGTCATGGCAGACCGAGGATAAAAAGACGTTAAAGAAAATAAACGATTTAATCAAAGACATCGAAAAGAAATGGTTTGTCTAAGGGTACAGGCAAGCCAGAACCGCTAAAATATCGCAAAGCATGGAGTAGAAGAATAGACCAAGCAAACAGATTGATTTACAATTTTGACGAAAACAAAAATCTCTTAGTTATCGCTTGCAAAGGGCATTATGAAGATTAAGTGATTTTAATTATGGCCGATTTGTAACTGTTAGATTAAATTTTTCGCAACAATGTGCTGATCGCAAGTAATCAGTGATAACATTTTGACAACAAAAAATCGGATAGCCTATCCGATATGGATAATATAAACAATCAGAATAATTTGTGCTAAATCTTCCAAACAAAATAGTATAAGTTACGATATTCAGTATTGAGTAGGAATGAATAAGCAAACCCCGAAAAGCTAGCAACCCAGGGCTTTTCGGGGTCATTTTATGTGAAGTGATAACAATTTGATGATAAACGTACCTATTTGGTACATTTATTGCGCCATTGCTTCTTTGGCTCAAATTTACCGCAATCATCACAAGTTCGCGGTCGGTTGACCTTTCATTCCATATGTTCTGCCTTGTTTTCCCTCCATAAAGTCAACTCCCCATTGGTGCATGAAGCGGCACACGAGGTCGCTTTTATCGTATAATTTTTTACTGCCTTTCACTCCATACCGCCGTGCTAATTCGCTGACATGGATAGTATGGTTTGCTTTCATGCCGGGTGTAATTTCATCACGGTACGCCCTAATTATGGCATCCACACCGTCCGTTTTAATATTCCCCAACCGCCACCACGGCGCAATTTCCGCAATGTTCGGATAAGCGTCATAATCGGCATTGATTGAAATATAGTACATATTCGCACTTAAATTTGGCGGTGAGTTGTCGTTTGCCATTTCATCAAGCAACACATATTCAGGCTTACCAAAATTTTCGATGCCATCACGACAAATATCAATCAACCCCTGCGGAATTTTCGATAAATCGCCTTCTTCGAGCGTTTCGCTGTCGATAAGATAGCCGTTCCCTTCGGGCGAAAAACAGTTTATGAACACCTCAAATTCTCGCCCTATAGCTTCGCATCGCTTGAATAAGTCAAGTTCGTGAATCATCCGTGTGAATTGGTCATAACCACCCAATCCTCGCTTTGTAGCGAATAATTGCCAACGTGGAGCAATGCCGGCTTCAATCAAACGGTTCGTTGCCAATATGCTATCTTTGAACGCGCCTTTGCGATTCACACCCCAATCGGTTACTTCCTCCATGCCGAAAAAAGATATTTGGCAAGTGGCAACACCATTTTCGGCATGAGTTTGAAACACATCTGCCGCCCACTTCGCATAACTCTCATCCCGTGCTAATCGCCAAATTGAAAGAAGCTCAAATCTCTTAACCATTCCAGGGGATGATAACTCTTTTTCCAATTCCCATAGTTCTCGGTAATCGTCACGGAAATCAGGCTCACGATGCCATGTAGAAAAGCCGAGTTTTGTGATTGCATTTCCATTCTCATCTTTCCATTCCTTGAATTGTGTCGCGATATTACGAAATTCGCAAACGCTCATACTGCCGTTTTTTTGTTTACCAAGCCAGCAATGTTGGCAGTTATTGGGGCATCCAGCCATATCAACTGCAACGCCAAGTTGTTCCATGTTCCATTTTTCCATTGTGCCATCTCCTTATTGATAGGCATCAAACCTCATAAAGTGAAAATAACATGACCAATATATCACGCACGGCTCTAAAGCTCAACTATAATTGAAAATCAGATTTTATGGTCATGCTTAAAGTGAAAAATGAATTTACAATATCCTTTTTTTGTGCTACAATATCTAAAGAATATAAAGTATCTCAAGAATTCTTTGTTTTGGAGGTGTAATATGAATGTAGCTAAAGTATCTTCTAACGGACAAGTTACCGTTCCTGTGGAAATTCGCCACATGCTACGGCTTAGAACAGGTGATAAACTGTTGTTTTATAAAAAGGAGAATGGCGAAATAGTCGTAAGCAACACCTCTCTGGTGGCTTTGCAAGAAACTCCGCTAGAAGATAGTGGCGGAACTATCGACAGCGAGCAATTAGACACCGCCCCTCATGAAAGCCCTCTTGCTTACGCACTTAATCGTTTCAGTGCAGCAATGGAAGGTGAGTGGGAAAAAGCAGGCATAAACTCTGAAGATGATTTAGTATTGCTTGCAGCAGAAGCGAGAAAAGAGTATATGGCAAAACGCAGAACAAAATCCGGTGATGTATGAGGGTTGTTATAGACACAAACGTGCTCTTCTCTGCCGCTTATCGCATAGGAAGTGTACCGTATCAGGTGCTCATCAAAGCTACAAAGCCACCGTATGTCGGTTTAGTTTGTACACAGAGCATTGATGAGTTGCGCGAGAAGTTTATCAAAAGTACCCCAACAGAGCCAGTGAACTTGAACTTTTCATTAACGCAATAGAAGCCTCTGTTGAAATTATATCAATACCAGACAATAAGCATCCTGATGAGGACTTACTCCGTGATCCCGATGATGCAACCATCCTTAGAGCAGCTATTTTCGCAAATGCAGACATTCTCATTAGTGGTGACCTGGATTTTCTTGAAAGCGAAATAATAAATCCGCAAATCGTATCTATT
Organism: Oscillospiraceae bacterium; assembly: GCA_009785345.1. GTDB lineage: Bacteria > Bacillota > Clostridia > Oscillospirales > Oscillospiraceae > WRMH01. The sequence goes on along the minus strand of WQWL01000181.1, from coordinate 344 downwards.
GCTCAGTTTCATAAAATGTAATTTTCGAGCAAAAAAATCATTGACAACATTTTGACAACAAAAAATCGGATAGCCTGTATCATAGATAATACAAACAACCAGAATAATGTGTGCTAAACTATCCTAACAAAATAGTATAAGTTAAGGTATTTAGTATCGAGTGGGAGTAAAGCAATACAAGCCCACAAAGTCTGAAGTCATATGGGTTTTAAAACGGGTGAAGTAAAATCCGTAAACCTTTGATTCTAATGCCCTATTCGTGTATAATATAACATATTAACAATAGGAGGTTTCGCACTATGAATGAATATCGAGTTGAGTTTTCGTGGGACGAAGAAGCAGGC
>WQWL01000180.1 GCA_009785345.1 Oscillospiraceae bacterium | reverse complement strand
CTCCCTTTTTGGCTAGATTGGATATTACTTTCCAGTCAGCAGGAGATACAGCTACATCACCAAGCATAGTGCGTTTTTCTCCTATACGGTCTATATCTGCAAATGTAATCGTTTCTTGTTTTAGCACAGTAGTTTTCTTCTCTAACTGGTCAAGCTGGTTTTGCTTTTTCTCAGTTTGTTTATCAAGAACAGCAATACGCTCTGATTCTTTCTTGGTTTTGTATTCCAACACACTTAAATGTTCAGCGGTACTTCCACGCTCTCCGCGCTCAAAATCTGTATAACCAGCTTCTTTCATATGGTTGTAGAAATGATCTTGCAGTAAAGAGTAGCTGTTAATCCATCTGCCGCTCTCATCCTTAAATCGAGGCCACTTTTTAGAATGGCTAACTTGCTTTATAACTTCCTTGACTTTCCCCACAAGATCAGGATCTTTACAACGCTTCGTCCACTTAACTTCTTTATCCACCACAGGCACATATACCACATGAAGATGATAATGAAACACATCACGCCCTAGCTTTTCAGATTCAGCCTTGTTGCGCTCGTCAGCGTGCATGACAGCGGATAAAATATATTCCTCTCCGCCGACTTCTTCTACCGCCAGACGGTATGTTTCTTCAAAAAACAACTTGGCATATTCATAACCACCGTTGCGATCAAAGTAAGCAGTATTCACGTCGAATACCAGTTCATCAAAGACCTTTGCATCTGACTTCAGCCCTCGCAAACTGATTTTTCCATCATCCACCATTTGATTAAATTCCTGCTCGTAGGTAGTGTTACACATTTTGAAATGAACATTGAGATGAGCACGGTCAAGTATAATATCACCGTTATAGTAGCTCTCATTTTGGCGTTCGTTATGACGCTCACGAATACTAAACTCCGTTTTCCGATAAGCAGCATTGCGAACAACGGAGCGATCAATTTTTGCCATCACTACCCCCTATGCCGCTTCGGATGACGGTGACGATGTTTTTTCATGTACTCCTTTGTTTGTAACATCGTCATCCTCAATATCTGATGACGATAATTCAGGACTACATACCTGTGTATTTCTATCGTCACCGTCACCCACCAGCACTAAAGAAATTAGTCGTGCATCTTTCTTGCGAGTAAATTCCAGCTTGATATTGTGTCGCTTTTCTAAGATCAATGCTTGCTCTTTCAGCTTACGTGTGAGTACATTTGGGGAGTATTGCATCTCTGCACCGATATTTTTCAACTCCTCCAACAACGCACTAGACGTACCGGAATATGATTTTTGTTTAGATATAAATGACACCACAGCCGGCACCAACTTATCCTCCGCTTGTTCATCAGATAAATATGATATAAAATTCCACACCGTACGTTCTCTGTCAAACTCTAAGAGTAGTTGCTTGTCCTCAACATCTCGCCCTGTGACGTGCAGAACTGCCTTATTTTCCGCACGACGCTCCTTTTCCAACACATACATACTATCAACCGCACCGATGATACCCATTGAACCCGACACTGTGTTAAAAGGATCACTATCCGGTGCTTTTCTGACATGATGGACGAGCAGTATTGCAATCTTATACCGATCTGCGATGTCTTTGATTTTGCCAATCTCATTGTAATCGTTGACATACATACTTTTGTCTGACTCGCTTCCCCTTACACGTTGCAATGTGTCAATTACAATCAGCCCTGTTGCCGGATAGTCCTGCATGAACTTCTCCAGTTGCGAAATAAGTGAGCCGGACAGATTTTCTGATTCTGTTGCGAAGAAGCTCTGCTCCGATCCCGTATCAGTAATGTGAGACAATCGAAAGTGCAGGCGGTCAACGGTATCTTCTAATGCAAGGTAGAGTGTACCGCATTTGAGTGTCTCAAACTCCCACACAGGCAGACCATTTGATATTTGCTGGCATAACCAGAGCGAGAGCCATGACTTTCCAATCTTGGCACTCCCTGATAGAATGTGCAATCCCACCGGCATCAGGCTAGATATTATGAATTTTGGTGGATCGACCTCCAGAGCTAAGAGACTTTTGCCGTCTATTACAGCAAGTGGTTTTGTTTTTTGTGACATATTGTTTTCCTCGTCTTTCTATTTTTGGTTTTTAACCATTTCTTGTGATGCATCATTTGGTTATGAAAATAGAGTAGTTCATTTTGAAGGCTAATGCCGTATGTTTCAAAGTTGAGTTTTGGAGCAAAAAACATTTCTTTTCTCAAATATGGGAAAGTGATATAATACAAATATTGAGAGGCGGGTGATTTTTGTGAAAGTAGAATTGACGCTACAAGAAAAACTCCGAGACTTGCGAGACGAAAAGAAAATGACCCTCTCCGATTTGGAGAAAGCAACAGGGATTCCGGTCTCTACGCTCCAGCGCCTAGAGGCACAGGAAGATAATCGAGCAAGTTATCAAGACGTTGCCCTGCTCGCAAAATTCTATAATGTGTCCACAGATTATCTCTTTGGTTTGACTGATAACCGCCAGTACCGTCATATAGAGATTGACGCACTTCGCTTGTCTGACTCTGCCATTGGAGTTCTCAAAAGTGGAAACTTTAATAATCGCCTGATTAGCGAAATGATCTCTCATCCGGACTTTCAACCATTGCTCAGTGCAATAGAAATCTACATAGATCGCAAAGTGCTTCCTCAGATGAATACAATGAACGCAATGTACAAAGTTGTGGAAGAAAATCTATTGGATAAATTTGAAATTAAGGAAAATGATGAAGTCATTGCGCTATTACAGGAAGCAATTGTTGATGAGGATGACTATCTTCGTTATCGCATTTCTGTTGAGTTTAATGCCTTAATGAAAGAGCTTTTCGGCGCACACAAAAAAGACGCTTTACCCGAAGAACAGGCGAGCGTCATCCATGAACTAAAAAGCGTGTTTGAAGAATATCCGGTACATAAGGAAAATGAAGAAAAGGCTAAGCATAAATATATGTTGCTTGCAAAACAGATAGGATTAAACGTCAAAGACCTAACCGATGAAGAACACCGAGCACTAATTAAAGCCTTGGAAAAATCCGACGCAATAAAGCGACGACGTCGCAAATAACCGTAACGCATGATGGTCATATACTTCCCAGCAGGGAAAGTATATGACCCACTCTGACACTTTCCTGCTACGCGGGCAAAGTGCCGTGGGCTCTGCCGAGGGCGAAACGACAAATGCATTATAGACGCTGACAGTACGTGTTGGCGATATTTCTGAAAAATGTTCGGAGGCGAGAAAATGATACAACGCAAACGTCTGGCAGGCAATAGTGGTTTGGGGTATTACACCTCACAGAGAAAATTCGCTCGCAATGGATGTATTTATTGCGGAAAAGCCGCAGATACAAGAGAGCACGTGCCGTCAAAAGTGTTTTTAAATGACAGCGCTGGGTTAGAGAATTTATCAACGATACCTGCGTGCTTTGAATGTAATAATAGCTATTCAAATGACGAAAAGTATGTTGCCTGTATTTTGGATGTACTAAAAAGCAAACTCTACTCCAATTACAGTCTTAACGAAAATATGCTTAGGCGGCTAGAAAAAGACTGGCAACTTAATGATCTTATTTGCAAAGCAATACAAGCTAATGATGAGAACGTCTTTTTTGATATTGATGAAAGTCGCTTAATTCGCATTCTTACAAAGCTGGCTAGAGGTCATGCTGGATATGAATTTGATTATGTTCGTTTTGACAACTTAAAAATAAAAATTCATTACGATTACTCCTTCAATCTTTCAGACGATGATTTGTACAATTTCAATTGTATTACCAAATTTCAAATCAGTCCAGAGGTTGGATCAAGAGGTATATTTATTGTTGAAAATTTGGAGAAAGAAGAAATTGCAGGATATGCATTCTGGAATGATGTTCAAAAAGGACGCTATCGTTATCGTGTTGACTTCAATAACCAGGATGGTATCTTTGTGAAAATAGTAATATACGATTTTTTGTATAGTCGAATTGATTTTGAATAGAACCAAAGATAACAACAATTCTATGGATATACTAAATGCAGCGATATTTTTAACATTTATGCGACGATCATACAATATTTTGTGTATCTAAATGTTTGAGAACTATTGAAATGATACCCTGCCTGTGATATAGTATTGCTGAAATTAAATGTCAGGAGGATTTGTACAATGCCTGAATATAGACTTGGCGAGCTATTTTGTGGACCCGGCGGCATTGCTCGCGGTGCTATGCAAGCTAAAATTGCTGATGATAGTTTTCGAATTGTTCACCAATGGGCTACAGATTATGATCCTGATACTTGTGAAACATATAAGCACAATATCTGCCCTGATTCAGAGGACAGCGTAAAATGTATTGACATTCGCAAATTAAAGTTAGATAAAGAATATCTAAAAGAAATTGATGCCTTAGCTTTCGGATTTCCGTGCAACGACTTTAGTGTCGTTGGCGAGCAAAAGGGTATAGACGGCGTCTTTGGTCCACTTTACTCTTATGGTGTGAAAGCATTAAAAGAGTTTAAGCCAATTTGGTTTTTAGCTGAAAATGTAGGTGGACTTCGTAATGCAAATGACGGAAAGGCTTTTACGAATATACTGAGTGAAATGCGTGACGCTGGTTATGTGCTCACCTCTCATCTTTATAAATTTGAAGAATACGGGGTGCCACAGGCACGTCATAGGATAATCATTGTAGGCATAAGAAAAGATCAAAAACTTAAATTTAATGTTCCGTCTCCTGCGCAATATTCCATAAAAACCTGCAAGGATGCCATTGAAAAACCACCCATTTCGAAAGATGCAAAAAACCAAGAGCTTACAAAGCAATCTGAAACTGTTATAAAACGCTTGAATCATATAAAGCCTGGCGAAAATGCTTTTAATGCCAATTTGCCCGACGACTTAAAACTAAATGTAACAGGTGCAAAAATAAGTCAAATATACAAAAGACTTGATCCAAAAAAGCCCGCATATACAGTTACTGGAAGCGGCGGCGGCGGCACACACATTTATCATTGGTCAGAACCTCGAGCATTAACAAATCGTGAG
>WQWL01000179.1 GCA_009785345.1 Oscillospiraceae bacterium | reverse complement strand
GCGATACATATGCTTTACCCCCAAAATCGCTAGATATTGACGCTTGTACGGGAGTTATTGTAACACATAACGTCTATTTTATCCAGTGTTTTCAGCACTTTCGCGGTTTTACCGCAGACCCTACATAGTCTTGATTATTAATTTCATCTGCTCTTGGCATTCTAGTCGTTGTTAGAATAAGCCTCGAAAATTTCATCTTGTAATGGATTAATTGTTGCAATGTGCTTTTTCCAACTCCACTTTTGCCAGTTAATATTATTCTCATGATTCACTAGTCTCATTCACAAAATTGAAATTTTCTTTAGCATACTTACGTGGTTAAGATATATTTCACATTCAGATGTTTCTGTAATATAAATGGATTCGCATATTTTATTTATAATCTTTTAGTTTTATGATCTGTAGCGATTGCTCAAGTAGGCTCTGTGATACATTGCAGACATCAGCCTCCAACCAATGTATTCCTTTTGTTTTTTTGAACCACGTAATTTGACGTTTTGCAAGCCGACGCGATGATTGCTTGATGTTTGATACAGCCATTTCAATGCTCATCTCACCAGTCAGCACACCAGCAAACTCTTTATATCCTATCGCTTGCATCGATGTGTAGCAGGGAGGTGGTTGAAGATTATTTACCATCCGTACCTCATCAAGTAAACCCGCATCCATCATAAGCTCAACTCTATAGTTTATGCGTTCATACAATGCCCTACGTTCAGGAAAACTTATACCTAAAATCAGAGAGTCATAGACTGGATTCTGCCTAGATTGTTCATGATGCCTTGTAAGCGGTATTCCTGTTGCATGAAATACTTCCAATGCACGTATTATCCTTCGTTCATTATTTGCATCAATACGTAGTGCGCTTTTAGGATCAACGCTACAAAGCTCGTCATAAAGTGATGACAGTCCGTCCGTTTTCACCCGATCATTTAACTTTTTTCTTTCGCATTCGCTTTGCTCCGCAACCTCATGTAACCCATATAGGAGCGCATCTAAATACATCCCTGTACCGCCACATATTATTGGTGTGCGTTCACGCGCAATAATATCTTCAATACACGAAGAAGCTTGTGTGACATACTGAGCAACAGAGTAGGGTTCAGATGGGTCAACTATATCTATCATATGATGGGGGATGCCACATTTTTCATCTTCTGTTGGCTTTGCTGTTCCTATGCTCATTTTTCGATAAATCTGCATAGAATCGCAAGATACAACTTCTCCATTAAAGCGTAATGCAAGTTGAATCGACAAGTCGGTTTTTCCTGATGCCGTAGGCCCAACGACACATATAATAGTCCTTTTTTTCATTGTCACCATATTCATCTCTGCTATAGTAAGACACTAGTATCGCAATGTCATGTCGAAAAAATTGCGTCTGAGTTATAATGTGTTTTTATGCTACACACAGTGTCATGCCTCTGCTTGATACTGTGTGTGTACCAGAATATTAGACACTCACGAGTGATGATAAAAATGCTTTAAACAATTTATAATGCATCAACTGTTAATACGAGGCTATACTTAATACTCTCGCAATGTTAAGTATACAAGAAGTCCACTGAGGAGACTTTTGTATTCTTTTTCCATTGAACTACTTTCAATGAAATTCTTGCTTATTTTAGAAAGGCGTGCAATTTCGTCCTCAGCAAATTTTTTAGCACCTGTTTTAACGAAAATATCTCTTACTACATTTAAACCACACATGTTGACATTTTCATTACCATAACAAGAATCTAGCAACGTTCTATCATTTTCATCAGCGTTTTTATATGCGTATCCATACATAAGTGTCTGCTTTTTCTCCTTAATATCTGACAAAATTGGTTTTCCTAAAATTTCATCACTAGAGAATATACCAAGCAAATCATCTTTTACTTGATAAGCAATCCCTAATGGGATTGCTATTTTTTTCAGTATCTCCAAAAGGTCATTATCAGCCTCACCACAAATCGCTCCAAGCATTATTGGCCCAGCTAATGTATACCATGCCGTTTTATATTCATATATTTGCTTAACTGTTTTTACGTACTCATCATAATTATCCGATATTGATATATTTTTGTAAGGAAGAAATACATCCATTATTTCCCCTTCGCTCGTATTAGATTGTATTTTAGAAAACAACTTAAATACCTCTAAAAGTATAGAGCTATCTAGTTTAGCATCGGTAATAATTTGGTTTGCAATAAAATACCCATAATCGCCTATACATACTGCATTCGATATTCCTAAATGTTCGGCAGTAGAATCAGTCATACCACTTTTTTTGTTATCTTCAAATGTTGCACAATGAATAGTCGGTCTTCCTCGTCGAGTATCACTTTTATCTACAATATCATCATGAACTAGAATGGATGTAGAGAATAACTCATAACCCATCGCAATTGGTATATAGTTATTACTTCTTCCTAGCGATGCAATTTGCTCTCCTAGTTTAATCATTGCACCGCGAACACGTTTGCCGCCTTTGTTCTGTTCATTGAGTAAGCTTAAAGCGTCAACAATAAACTGATTTCCAGAGGCATCATGCAGCAACTTATCAAAATAATCGTTTGTTGCTCCTTCAATTTCACTTCGCGCATTCCTCATAAAAAGCAAAAAACTAATATATCCCAATACTTCATCTGCATCATCTTGGGTGGAAGTATGGCTAATAAGCCCAATTTTCTCAGCCTTGGAAATGGAATCTATCGCCTCACCGTTTCCAACTAGCTCATCTATTGTCCCAATTAGGTGCGTGTTTTTACAGGTTGATTTACACAAATTGTACAATTTTGACAAGTCTAGGCATCTATTTTTAATGATAATAGTTACGTCAATAGCACCTATTACCTTGTCAAATTTTTGCTGAATCATTTCATTTTTAGATAAATCGAAAATTTCAGACATTTCTATCACTGTAATCATATAAAATCCTCCTGACCAATTATGCAAAACAAGATTTTAAAACAAAACATTTGTGCATTTCACTAAAAATGTGAAACAATCATGTTTCTCCTCTAAATATCAATATCTTCAGCAGCAATGTCAGCATTATATACTATATTATTATCTTCCAGAAAATGTTTAATTTTATCCAATACCTCGTCAATACTGTTTTGAGGAGTAGATGCTCCGCTCGTTACGAACACATTACGGCACTTCCGCAATGTGCTCATGTCTAACTCATCAGCTTTTTCAATATGGCAGGTATTATTACGTATACCTTTTGATATTTCAAATAACTTAACAGAGTTCGAACTATTTTTCCCTCCAACCACAACAACAGCATCCGAAATTGAGGCAAAATGAGCAATTTCCTTCTGCCTACTCCCTGTGTCCTCACAAATGGTATCGTTAAACTTAATATTACTTATTTTTTGCAAAAGCACATTCACGATCTCTTGATATTTAACCTTGTTATATGTCGTCTGCACCACAACACAAACGCCTGCACTTTCCCATTCAGCACTTGGGAAAAAGCCCTCCGCTTGTTCGATTTCGTCAATAATAATCGGCTCTGATTCGCCCCAGCCCTTTATGCCCAACACTTCTGGATGATCGATCTTTCCTATTATGATTATTTTATTTCCATTTTTTGATGCTTCTTCCACTATCTTGTGAACCTTTTTTACTTTGGGGCAGGTTTTATCTATTACAGAAGCACCACTACTTCTTATGTCATCAATCACATTTTTTCCTACTCCGTGTGCCCGAATCAAGACTGTACTATCAGCTTTGTTTTGAATTTCGTCAAAAGACTCCACAATTTTTCTACCCCTGTTTTTTAAATCGCCTATAACAACAGGATTATGAACAACATCACCTAAAAGGTATAAATTTTGCGCTTTACATTCATAAGCTTCACTGACTGCTAGAGCAACTCCAAAACAGAACCCCGCATATTTAGAAATGGTGATATCCATGCTTTTCCTCCATTTTATTTTTTTATTTATTTTAATTTGAGCAAGATGCACCGTTTCGAAATCATTTAAACCATGTTGTTTCAGGTAAACACCTCTGTATTCACCGTCGCTTCGTTTTGTCAAATATTCAACGCCATAGCTCGCCTCATCGTCTGATTTTGGCCAAAACACAACCAACATGGTGGCATCATAAAATACCCCCTTACAGATATATCTCCGATGAGCTAAATTCATTGGGTATACTCTCTTGATTTTGCCTGTAAATTCTTTTGTTCTTGAGTGGACACGTATTTTTAAAATATCTCTTTTTACTATTTTTCCATTTTCATCAAAAATAAAGGTACGCCATCTTCCAGATAACTTCGAGCGATATGTAAACATCATATCATATAGTAATTTTATTCCCCAAACCACAAATGGTGCAGCTAAAGCTATTATTATGTTTATGATAATTTCATTTTGCATAGCACCTATACACCTCCAGCGAACCTATTTGCATACAATCGGCAACGTAAGGGCAAAACAAGTGTATACCTAAAACAACACGCCCTTGCCTCTATGTGGTTATTGTAACATGTGTGTAGCGGTATAACAAGCAATGAATGGAACATTGCGTCGTAATATATGGAAAAATAAACAATGTTCTGCGAAATTCAGCGTACTTTTATTTTTTTTGCCTGCGTAGCAACATATCGAAATCTAAGTCGGGGTTGATTAATTTTGTCTATAAATGAGCGATTAAAAGAGTTGAGAACTGTAACTGGGCTAACCCAATCAAGCTTTTCTAAGCACATTGCAATTTCTACAAGTTATTTAGGCGAAATGGAGCATGGTGTCAAACCAGTCAATAAACGTGTATTAAAATATACATAACCCATAAATCCGGCAATGGTGGTGAATAACAAATAGGCAATGGGGTAAATCGCAATATAATATATATGGCTATATTTTAGATGTCTTGGCGGGCTGAAAAGTACGTAATCGAATAGCACTAACAATGGTGTGTAGGTGTGTACTGCAAGGTTGCCAAATGACCACAAGTCAAAGTCTGTTGTCATTGTAAACATCAGTGGTGCAAGCATCACCCAAAACACAAGAAATGTGATAAACAATGTG
>WQWL01000178.1 GCA_009785345.1 Oscillospiraceae bacterium | reverse complement strand
TTTGCTAAAGAAGGCAAGGAACGATACATCCAACCCTTGCCCTCTTTAGAAAAGAGGGTGCCGTCCGCAGACGGCGGGTGATTTGATAAGGCAAGATTCATTAAGTTGCTTGCATTGGACGGTTCCCCTTGCTTCATTATTCGCCGCATAATGCCCCGCTCTGACCAACTATTGGTGGCGGGGCAATAATTTTTCTAAAATCATCGGACATTTGGGCAGGCACAATCGTATTACTAGTACAAGGGAGAATGGTTTATGATAGATGATTATTTCAAAGATATCTACGAACGTCGCTTTGATATGGTTTATCGAGTTTGTTTTTCGTATATGAAAAATGCACATGACGCTGAAGATGCTGTTGCAATTGTATTTGAAAAATTACTCAAGAAGGGAATAATTTTTGAAAGCGAAGAGCATGAGAAAGCATGGCTGCTGCGTACTGCAATTAATCAATGTAAAGACAATCTCAAACATTGGTGGCGTAAATGCTTAAACATTGATAATCATCAAAATCTGGAATCCCCCACCATCTTGCAAGAAAATCATGTGTTGGAAATAGTACTAGGATTACCAAAGCGGTATAAAGATGTAATCTACCTTTACTATTACGAAGGGTATAGTACAGCCGAAATTTCCAAAATATTAAAAAGACCCCACTCAACAGTTCGCAATCATATGGGTGAGGCACGTCATTTATTGAAGGAGATTTTAGAAGATGAAGAATAATAAGATTACAAATGCATACGATGATATCATACCCAATGACTATGCCAAACGACGCGTGTGGAACAAAATGACAACAGAAAAGCAAAGAAGAACGTCAATTTTGCCTAAGTTTGCTACAGTAGCTGCTGTGTTAGCTATTATGATAGCTGCTCACTTGGTTTTCTCTTCATCGGCGGACAATTCATTTACAGTGCAAGCATTTACCTTAGGGCAACATGAGGATGGGCGTGTAGAATTAGTTGAGTTTGATTTTTCAACAAGTGAAATTCAGACGAGTATCTTTTATTATGGAGCGTATATGTATATGCCTATATATCTAGATGTTTCCGGAGAAAATATTGCAAATGTCGAGTTCAGCGTTACAAGTGGTTTCTTTGCAAGACAATATAAAGACTATGATAATGTAATGCTCTCTATTGCAACCTTTTCGCGCGGTAATATTATACTTTCTGGTGAATTTTGTGAATATGAGTTTGAAGATGCGTATCCTCTCATGTTCGATACAGAAATTGAAACTCTCAGCAATCGGATTACATTAGAAGATATACTTGTAGACGACTACTTGCTCTTGTTAGCTATACCTATTAATGCTAGAAATGTTTTTATGGATTGGAATCCAGAACGCGGAATATTGATAGATGTCGTAGCTACATTCAATGATGGTGACGTCAAATCAGACGTAATAGAGCTATACTTTCATAATACGGGACTTTCAGCTACCTTCCATCATGACATTGGTCATTTGGGAGATTATTCATTAACTTTCCACATGAATTTAGATAATGCAACACTTATTCCGGAAAGTGTTCAAGTTCTTCCCAAATATGAAGATCCACATGATGAATGGGGTGTTGATGTATATGTTTGGGAACGAGAAAATGGAACTATATATGCAAGCAGTCATATTTTCCGCAATCCGGGCGACGAGGAAAGATACAGCTTGATAAAAGTAGGCGATGATGTGGTTCTATCGCTTATTAGAGTAGACGATAACGGTGATTTAGTTGGCATGGAGTATATTATACCCGGTGAGATTATAATGCGTCAAGATTATCGCACGGGTCCATATTATATTTTTAGGACAGGTGATCCTAATATGTGGCAAACGTGGCAAACATGGCCATTACCCATCATTGTATACAATCCGTGGCTTTGTAGTCGTGTGACTATTATTGAGGAAATACAAGGGTAATCATTAATGAAACGCACCTCCCAAGATTAATGTAAGTGCTAATCTTGGGAGGTGCGTTCTGCTGTATATAGTCTACTGCACAATAATCTCTATCGGCGCTTCCAAAATGCTCATATGTGAGAATGAAGGTATCAAATACACCACATCATATGAATAATCTGTAATAGTAAACATATCACCAAAGGCTCCCGGTGTTTCAATAAACCTCATCTGAAGGGGATTTATTGAAGCATTAAATTGACAATCCCCAAGATCTTCCTCGTCGTAGATTTTCCATACTTCGTACCCATTAGAAGTTCCCCAACGTATGGCAAAGAGCTGTATATTGCCCGACCCATCATAAAACTCACTACTGAATGTTTCATGCATAAGTCCGCCCGTATCCACAAAGAAATAGTCGTTGTGTTTCTGCTCTCTATAAAGCACCGAAAACGTCAAGAACCAATCACCATCTACTCCTTTTGCTTCAATAAAATCCACATCAGGTGGCAAATTCTCAGCCACATTATTGACTAAATCAACTCTTGTCGGCTCTGTATTTTTATCAAGCCAAACCGCATCTGTAATGACTAATGTCAGGTTTTGACTATCTGTAAAATATAATGTTTCAAGGTTGAAAAGCATTATGTCGCTTCCGTAAAAACCAACTCTAGTAACATCATTTTCTGCCTGCCCAAAGCGTACGCCATTCTCATCAATTATATACAATGACAAAAACTTCAACCACGCAGAATTCCCTTCATTTTCAATGAAATTAACCCGAGTTTGTGTCGGCAGTATATCTATCGTTGTAATGGTTACGGTCTGTCCATCCAATATGAATTCTTGGTTAACATCTATAACTTCAATTTGTTGAATAAGCTTTGAGTCAAATGAAATAGGGATTGAAAAGCTTTGTATTGGAACCGGGTTATATAGGTTAGAGAAAGTGCTGCTTGCGGTTTCATTCGATATAAGCTCACTTTCTTGAGCATCAAATATATTGCCCTCAATAATTAAATCTTCGGGCATATCTATATCAATAAAACTAAACATAACATAGCGTAGATCTTCCTGAACAAAGTCATATTCCATAAAATTGCGATTTTGTATTAAATGAGCCGCAATATACTCATCTAACGGTGTATTATCGGCATTCATAAGCCTAAAGTCACTGAGCCACAAATTATCGTACCGCTCCGATTGCAGTGTGTAGAAAACATGGAGTTGTCTTTGGTCAACAATTACATATTCAATTCTAATAGTAATGTCATCTATAGTTTTCTCCTGACCGATGACTTGTACATACTCATTATCGACAGCGTCACTTAGCGATGGCGAAAATGACACAACTTCTGCTAAACGATTAAGAGTAGGAATATTATTTAGTGCCAATGCAAAAGTGGATGATAGGTTTACCAACAAAGTAAAAACAATGAAAAGTAATGCAACTGCTCCTACAGGCAGTGCCACAAATCGACCAATTGGTTTTGTGCTTTTTTTTGTCAAGCGTTTCTGCGTAAGTGTGCTTGTCAGTAGTTGCTCATCTATCTCTATCCGGTCATAAATTGCACTATACTTTTCCTTAAACATCATAATCCTCCCCTAAGTGTTCCTTTAACATTTCACGCGCCCGTGATAGCCGCATTTTTACGGCAGACGGACTCTTTCCGATTACTTCACTGATTTCATTGACACTCATATCCTCGTAGTAGTGCAGATGAACAACTGTCATATATTTTTGTGGCAACTTCTGTAATTCACTCATCAAGTCGTGTTGTTCTCCCGTCAGATATGGCATTGATTCATCCAAAGGTACAATCTTTTTCATCCATGCTGATGTCCAGAGATTTTTACAACAATTCAATGTCACACGAATAAACCACGCTTTTTCATGTTCGTCCGACAAAAAACTTGGCTCTTTCCGAATATATCGAAAAAACACCTCTTGAAAAACATCATCCGCATCACTCTTATTCTTTGTCTGTGATAATGCGAGCCTATATACCATATTTGAATGTTTTATAATTACATCTTCCATGAAATAACTTGTACATAAATTGCTGAATTATTAATATTTCGCTATATGTACAATAACCTTTCATCAGTAATACCATTCACAAACACAAATGGTCACATTTCTGTGAAATAATTTTCGAAGCACTGAAACACTAATAATAAACAAAAAATGAAATGTTTTCAAGCCACACTTGACTCTCACCTTACGTTATGGTTTATATTATAATGAGAAGTCGCAGGGGCAGCAGGTTATCGTCTGTATTGCAAAAGCGAGAGCAACTCAACGTAAGGAGATTACACATGGAAAAACAAAGAGCGATTCCGGAAGAATATATGACTGTAGGTGAGATTGCGAAAAAGATGGGTGTCACTGTTCGCACCATGCATCATTATGATAAAGCAGGTTTGCTATCACCATCATCTGAGAGCGAATCGGGCTACAGGCTTTATAGCTACAAGGATATGGTAAAATTAAACCAAATCTTGTCAATGAAGTATCTGGGCTTTTCCCTCGACGATATAAAGAACCACCTCATATCTCTCGACACTCCCGACGATGTAGCCAATGCACTAACTGAGCACGCCAAAGCAATTCGTAATAAAATGAAAATACTAAAAGAGTCGTTAAAGGCAGTCGAAACGTTGAAAACAGAAGTAGTTAAAATGCAATCGGTAGATTTTAAGAAGTATGCTGATATAATTGCTTGTTTGCAATTAAAGAATGAAAATTATTGGGCAATTAAATATATAGACGAAGATGTAATTGACCGCATGAGCGACAATGCCAGACATAATAAAGATGAAACTTCCACTGTCATGGACTCTTGGGGTCAACTCGCAAATGAAGCAGAGCAGTTACAAAGAGAAGGAGTTTCTCCCGAAAGTAAGAAAGGGCAAATATTTGCGAATGCGGTTTGGAACACAATAGAAAAGCTTACCGATGGCGATGCTGATTTGATATCCAAGTTTGCTGAATCAATGGACAAACTTGCCGAATCCGAAGAAGTAACTACCAATATGGATGCTGAAACAATAGAGAAAGCTAGAATCGCACACAACTATATGCTCACAGCACTAGAGATTTATACTAATTCTGAACATGATCCCACTAATACTAATCACTGATAGAA
>WQWL01000177.1 GCA_009785345.1 Oscillospiraceae bacterium | reverse complement strand
TTTTATATCTTTCAGGATATCTGCATCGCGAGCAACAAGTGCTGATTTAGTACACAGCGATGCACCAAAGTTATAGGCATTCATTAGCTCAAGAGAGTTCCGAGTAAGTTTAAGTTCTTGCTCCAATGGATTATATGGGTCGCTCATCGCTCCGGAAGCGACAACGCCGGTACTAACTTTTCGTCGCAAGTCATCTCTGATAATCCGCAAAGCATCTTCCTTCACCTTTACAGTGTCAAAATCTGTATTTCTGTAACAATCGCTTCTGCTGTCGCAGTAAATGCATCCGTGAGAACAACCACGATAAATATTCATATTATAATCCAACCCGAACCATGAGTCTGGGCTTTTATTTTTGTATACAATGTTCTTTGTAGGGACAGTTATAATATTTTCCAAACTCCTATTACCTCGACATCTAACAATGACCTAAAATTATGGGAACAGCCTTATTAAGAATAACATATTGTATGCAAATAAGTCACGAATAAATTGCCACATTACAGACATAAAAAGAGTACACTTTTACCTCATGTGCATAGACTTTGCGCGGTTTGCATGCTATAATTCGTATAGAAATCAACAACACGGGCTTGTGCATAAAGCCCCTTTCGGCTTTGAGGAAATTATATGAATTACGATTGCTTGATAATTGATGATGAACCGGAAATTGCCTCCGGCACATGTGAGTATTTCAATCTATTTGAAGTCCGCTCTCATTATGTGCTCACCGCCGAGGATGCACTCTCTTTTTTAAGCGATAATACCGTCCGATTAATTCTACTTGATATCAACTTAGGACAAGACTCCGGGTTTACACTTTGTAAAACATTGCGCGAAACCCTCGATGTCCCTATTTTATTTATCAGCGCCCGTACCAACAATGAAGATATGTTGCTTGGTTTGAGCATTGGCGGTGATGATTACATCACAAAACCGTTCTCCCTCTCTGTTCTCCTGGCAAAAGTAAAGGCGATTCTTAAAAGGTATAGTAGCAGCAAAGGAGAATCAGAACGTAGGCTGCGTGTTCATGGTGAAACAGCACGTTTCCACCTTGATGGTGTTCCGCTAGAACTTAAAAATATGGAGCATAAGCTATTAAAATATTTGTTCGACAACAAAGGAAGAATTGTCGACAAAGATGAATTATTTCAAGAAATATGGGGCGATAACTTCGTGAGTGATGGCACATTGAGTGTGCACATACGCCGCTTACGCGAGAAAATTGAAGCTGATCCAAATGATCCTTTGTTAATTAAAACCGTATGGGGCGTCGGCTACGTCTATGACGAGGATGCCTGCTAATGAAATGGTTTGTTATTCTTTGTGTTCTTATTTTGGTCGGCGGTATATTCCTGTCCCTTGGTGCAGTGAGTTCCGGACATGAATTAGACATGCTAGAAGTTAATCGTATTATTAGAAGTGTCGAAGATAACTGGCCTGCTGCTCTATCAAATGAGTTGACAAGTAGTGATCTTCGCACTACATTTATCGAACCGGGTGAATCCCTGCATGCATATATTCAAAATCGCGACACACTTATTCCTATAGTGATTGACGAGTATACAGTAGGTACACTCGTTGTTTATAACGAAACTTCAGCTGATATAGAAACATTGCAAACTCGTCTACTAATTATCTTCTATAGTCAGCTTGTTTTGCTTGCAATTGCTGCGGGTATATTTGCTCTCTATCAATATAAAACAATATTGCGACCTTTCCGAAAACTCGAACATTTCGCAGGACGAGTGGCTTCCGGTGATTTAGATTCTCCACTAGAAATGGACCGTCAAAATCGTTTTGGTGCGTTTTCAGAGAGCTTTGATCTCATGCGTGAGCAACTTGCACTTGCTCGAGAAAATGAACGTCTTGCAAATATTCGTAAGAAAGAATTGGTAGCATCACTGAGTCATGACATTAAAACCCCGGCATCATCAATTAAGATAATTGCAGAGCTACATGGAGCAAAGCACGGTGAAACCGATGAGATGAAAGCAATCATTGGCAAAATAGACCAGATTGACCTATTAATTTCTAACATGTTCTCAGCAACACTGGAAGAACTTGAGCAATTAAAAGTATCTGTTAAAGAGGTCCCAACTACAGAGCTGGAGGATGATATCCGTGCAGCCGACTTTGAACATAAGATAAAACCCTTTCATTTACCCGAGTGTGTACTAACAGTAGATCGCTTGCGCTTTCGTCAAGTTATAGATAATATCATCGGAAACTCCTACAAATATGCAGATACAGAAATTGAAGTAACCGGCGAGTTTGATGGTGCGTTTTTTGTGCTGAGTATACGAGATTTTGGTCCAGGTGTTTCAAATGATGAGTTAGGTCTCTTGTGCGAAAAGTTCTATCGTGCGGAAAATGCAAAAGATAAAAGCGGCAGCGGACTAGGGCTATATCTATCAACATACTTCCTAACAGAAATGGACGGAACTCTAACAATAGAAAACCAAAACGGCCTCTGCGTGAGTCTGCGTTTTCCGATTTGAGAGCTACCACTTTTTTGTAAGAATATGGTTTTATATAAATAAGAATGTTATTGAAATTCAGATACAAGCAAAGTAATTAAATATCCTTAATTCATAAAATATCACGAAATGGAGCTTAGTGAACATGCAAACAACATTATATCAACTTGATTTGGACTATTCGAATATAGACTGTGGTATGAGCTATGCATTTCATATGCAGGATGGACGTTTCTTTGTAATCGATGGTGGATATCAAACTAAAGGTGAAGAGGATCGGCTTTATAAATTTCTTAAAGAGCGAAGTGAAGGTATCCCACTCATTGCCGGTTGGTTTTTTACTCATGCACATGACGATCATGTTGGAAACTTCATCCAATTCATATGTAAGTACAGGGATAAAGTTACTATTGAAAAGCTCATGTACAATTTCCAGCCTATTGACCTTATTGATGTCGACAGCGCTACTGAAGCAATGACAAAATCATTTTATGAAACTGCTGCCAAATATTGCTGCGATATTCCTGTAATCACACTACAAACCGGTGAAATCTTTCACATTGGAGACATAGAAATAGAAGTACTCTTTACATATAATGATCTGGATGTGAAAAATAAAAATGTCACATTCAACGACTGCTCAACTGTAATCATGACAACAATAGCCGATCAAAAAATCTTATGGTTTGGCGATCTTGAAGTTGAAGGAGGTCGTATTCTATTACAGAACAAAAAGGATAAATTAGTTTGTGATATTGTTCAAGTCTCACATCACGGTTTTAGAGGTGTATCAATTGATGTTTATGAAGCTACACAGGCAAAGATCGCGTTATGGTCCACACCGGATTACGTGATGGAGTGGATAAAAGATAACAATCCATATATAAGAAATAATTTCGTCAATCAATATATTTTGAATGATATGAATATACAAGAACATTTGATAAGCGGTAATGGTATGGTTGAAATGAAATTACCTTATGAAATGGCTACAGTCAAATCATATCCACAACGATTCTTCGGATGCCCCCAAGATCATTGGATGCATAATGCAAGCAAACATCGCATACTGGGACGCACAGGGCTTTATATAAACAAAATAGGCATGGGAACTGAGCATCTTCTGGACAAAGATGAGCAAATTATTATCGATACCATCCAAACTGCAATAAAAGGCGGTGTTAACTATTTTGACTGTCATGTTGGTCATGATTTTCAGGAGGACTCAATTGAGTATGAAGGTTATGCCAAGCTTGCCAAAGCATTGAAAGGGCACAGAGAGAATGTTTATATTTCATACTTAACTTTTTATAAAAATCGAACAACAGAATTTACACAACCGCGATTTGAATATTTTCTTAAAACGTTAGATACGGATCACGTTGATGTTTTCGTAATACAGTTTTGCGACAAAGAAGCAGACTATGAGTACGTGATTGGCAGTAGTGGTGCACTTGATTATGCAAAAAAACTCCGCTGGGAAGGTAAAACTCGCAACATTGGAATAGCAACGCATAGCACGGAAATAGCCCTCAAGGCAATTAAAAGCAAAGAGTTTGATGTAATTATGTTCCCAATCAATCCGGCCTTCGACGTTGTTGTTGACGAAGAACAATATAAAACTGATAAACTTGATACCTTATGGGATGCCGCTCATGATTTTAGCGGTGCTGAAAAAAATAAGGTGCAACCTCGCAAGAGTGTGTATCTTGAATGCGAGCGCAACGACATTGGGCTTATTGCAATGAAGCCTTTTGCCGGTGGGTTTATCTTTAGAGCAGAAAAAGAAGTAGGGTTTACACCAATAAATCTTGCATCATATGCATTGGATCAAAATGGTGTATCTGTTATAATCCCAGGTTGCACAAAGCCGGAGGAAATTAGTGAAATACTGGAGTATCATACTGCGACAGAATCCGAGCGAGACTATAGTGCAGCAGTTGCAAAATCGCGTTGGAGTGTTACAGGGAACTGTATATATTGTAACCATTGTATGCCATGCAGTGAAAGCATAAACATTGGTCAAGTCAACAGATTTATTGATTCGTTTTTGCACGATCCCAACAATAATATCGATGATGTAAATCATAAATATCAAAGCTTATCCACCAAGGCTTCAGCTTGCACGAAGTGCGGAATATGCGTAGAGCGCTGTCCGTTTAAGGTTGATGTAATTGCCAGAATGGAGCAAGCTGTAGATATCTTTGGAAGATAAAATAATATACTACCAGTTATTCCAAAAATGAAGCCCATATTTAAGAAACTGTTAAGGAACTGGTAAAGACTGTTAAGAATTCTATGTGCTATGATGTGGATACAAATCAACAAAAGGAGCGATTCAACAACATGGCACTAATACAAACAAATAAATTAAGTAAAACATTTTCAACAGGGGGACAGCAACAGCATGTCCTTAAAAATCTTGATCTCGAAATTTATGAAGGAGATTTCACCGTAATTATGGGACCCTCAGGTGCGGGAAAATCTACTTTACTTTATGCCTTGTCCGGAATGGATAAACCAACTCTAGGCTCGATTCAGTTTTCCGATGCAGAGATTTCAAAACTTTCTAATGACGCTCTGGCACAATTTCGACGCAAACA
>WQWL01000176.1 GCA_009785345.1 Oscillospiraceae bacterium | reverse complement strand
GAATGTGATTCCGGAACAAATTATGTACCTTGCACAGATGACCACAATGATGTCGGTAATGCGGGTAATAACGATGCAGGCAACGCAGGCAATGACGATGTTGGCAACGCAGGTAACAACAATACTGGCAACGTAGGCAATAACAATGCCGGTAACACAGGCAATAACAATGTCGGCAACGCAGACAACAACAATACTGGCAACGCGAGCAATAACAATGCCGGTAACGCGAGCAATAACAATGCTGGCAACGCGAGCAATAACAATGCCGGTAACGCAAGAAACAACAATGCGAGCAGCGCAGGAAGTAACAATGTCGCTAATAATAGAGGCGTAGCAGATAGTGATTACATTTCAGCCAACCCTGCGCCCTTGCCAGAAGTTCCCGCAGTAGAGCCAGCAGAGACAATGTCAGTACCGATGGTGGAGACAGGGCTAATTGATGATACATTGGATTACCAAGGAGAATTAATTATCAATGAGACAGCTCTACCTCAATTAGAGGTCGGCGGTATGCAAAGCTTAACAGGACAATCCGATCAAGGACAAAGCGGCACACAAAATCACATATTGCTATGGATAAGTCTCGCGGCATTGGCATTACTCATCATGACCGGACTCTTTATGCGATACAAAGTAGGCAAGAGAAAACAAGAATAGTTTTAAATTAACAAAAAATGAGCTTGGTGGACTAACCATCAAGCTCATTTTTATAGTGATCCCCGTTTAAAAGAGTATTATGATGCGCCCGGCACAGGCACATCATAATATCGGCATTATTTTGTCAGTTCCTCGTAGACAAAGCAATCGGTGAAGTGATCATTGACCATGCCTGTTGCCTGCATAAAGGCATAGATTATTGTAGAACCAACGAACTTGAAGCCCATCTTTTTCAAGTCCTTGCTGATTTTATCAGAAATTTCTGTAGTGGCGGGCATATTGTCAATGCTTTTGAAGTTGCCAACAATAGGCTTATAATCCACATAGCTCCAAATAAACTTATCGAAGCTGCCATATTGCTTTTGCACATCGAGGAAGAGTTTAGCATTTGTAATAGCAGAATTGATTTTCAAGCGATTGCGAACAATACCTTCGTTTGCCATTAGCTCTTCAATCTTAGCTTCGTCGTAGAGTGCAACAACATTTGGATCAAACCTATCAAAAGCAATGCGATATGCTTCACGCTTTTTCAGAACAGTTATCCATGAAAGTCCCGCCTGTGCACCTTCAAGAATCAACATCTCAAATAGCTTGTTGTCATCATGTACAGGGCGTCCCCATTCAAAATCATGATAGTCTTGATAAATTGGCAAATCACCAGCCCAGAAACATCTGTTCTTTTCAGTCATCTTGTAATCTCCATTTCTGAAGCAGGGGAGGTTCTGTTGCTTGCTCTCGTAATGAAGTAACAGAACCGTCCCTTTGCTTCACTTAGTGTGCTCTCTCAAGCGGATATAGTTGTTGTTCTACGACTTCACCAATTAAGTCAACAAATTTCTTAGCAGACTCGTTTTCCGCTGATTGATGCATTGAATTAACTGCGTCAGGCAA
Organism: Oscillospiraceae bacterium; assembly: GCA_009785345.1. GTDB lineage: Bacteria > Bacillota > Clostridia > Oscillospirales > Oscillospiraceae > WRMH01. The sequence continues at coordinate 3,552 of WQWL01000176.1, read as the reverse complement.
TGTTTCCCATATTACCCAATCTGTCCACATGTCATCAATAATCATAAGCTGGCGGCTCATAAAGCCTTTACATTTTGAAAGGTAGTTATCCTGAATTTCGTCAGAGGCCGCCAAGAAATCTTCAGTAGATACTCCATCTTTTAACTTGAATGTTATAATCATGCCTTGCTTCTTCCAACGCTTTAACGTCGGCATAAATTCTTGTAGTACCTTTCTCGCACTCTCTTCGTCGGTGGCGTGAGTGCCATCTTCAATCAAGAATGGAATACAGCTCTCAATCATTTCTTCCATTGTTTCACTAGGATTGTTAAATTCTCCATTGGGATAGCAATAACAGCAATAATCCTCATTTTTGCTCCCGTCGGCATTCTTGCCGAACATAGACTCTTCAGTCATTGGCATGCCACAACTTTGGCACATCTTAGTTTCTTGCATAATGATAATTCCTCCAAAATATTTTTCTATTGAATGGTTTCGAAAAAATGACTCCTGCAGCTATTTATATTGATGAATGAATAAAATTTATCAGCTAAATCTTTTGGACCGCCTGAGTTTGCAAAATTCTTTGCGTCATCCATGGTTTCCCAAGTTGACATGTCAGCCCATGTTTCACCATCGACAAACAGATTAAATGAAATGCAACCTTTTTCTTTAGATGTATGCTCGGTTAACTTTTCAACTGCGAGCAAAAAATCCGGAATGGATGCTCCTTTTTTCAACTTGTACAAATTAAAAAATACTGCTTTAGACATAATATGTTACCCTTTCAATTTATATTTACTGTATCATAGATAATATGACGGCATTATGTCATATTAAAAATATTACTTGTAGATTTCATAAATATTTTTAGCTTTCTCGCGTATAATTTCGCGAATGTGCTCGGGTTCAAGAACTTCAGCATATTCGCCAAAGGAGAAGATTGTACCATAGACCCAGTTATCCTCAGGCCAGCAGAATGAAACAATATAGCTACCGTCAGCCTCTTGCTCCTCAACGACACTTGCAAATTCATCAAGGACTCTATGGGCCATCTCAGGCTTAATACGAAGCTTTAACGTAACATCAGGTCTTTTGGCGGATGGGGGAGAGCTGACAACATCTTCTACGAGTAAATCACGCTCGATAAACACATTGTCAGTGATATCCATGTTTCGCACACGACTCAGACGAAAAAGCCTAATATCGTTCTTAGCTAAATCATATGCCTTTAGATACCAGTTTCTTGACTTGAACCAAAGCTGAAGCGGCTCCACACGACGTCGAGTTTTCTCACTATATGAGCTATAATAATCAAACTCAACAACCAGTTTTTGCAAAATAGCAGTCTTAAAACCACTCCAAAAATCCTGTTGTTCAAAACTCCAATCAGTAAAATCTACTTCAAGCCATTTTGCAGCAGTCTTATTAAACACTGTAGAGAGCTTTTGTAGAACATTATCCGCATCAGCAGACTGAATTTGCGTAAGTCCTTGGAGTGAAGCAAGAATTTCGCTTTGTTCATGCTCGCTCAAAATAGATTTATTCAGCACAAAATCAGGCAACAAGCTAATTCCGCCACCTTTGCCTTTTTCAGTATAAACAGGAATACCTGCCAGGCTAATAGCATCAACATCGCGATAAATCGTCCGTGTAGAAACGCCAAACCGTTCTGCCAACTCCTTAGCGGTAACACGGTCTTTATTTAATAGTAAGTATATAATCTCAAACAAACGACTAGCTTGCAATGCTATCACCTCCAGCTTGCAAGAGTATTGAAGCATTATACCACATAAATGTGACAAAACATGTCATATTTATGTGGTATAATTGTAATTTATTGCTTACAAACTCTCACCAAAGTCCTCACGGAACTTCTCGGCAAGACGTTGTGGCCAGTCACCGATTGCCTTTAAACGACCGAAGAAGAAGCGCAGCATTTTGGGCTCATCTACAAACTCAAGACCACCAATAAGCTCGCGATTCTTGTACAACCAAGTTAAACGATCAGCAGTGTATTTAACTTGTGACAATGTAAACACACGTCTTGGGAATGCTATGCGCGCAAGTTCCATATCAGCAAAACGTTCAGTTCCGTCTTCATTGCGTTGCTCACTCAAAGTACCACGTTCCATACAGCGCACACCACTGGCGATAAATAGTGCTGCGGTTAATGCACCTGCCGGATATTGTGCTTGCGGAATATGTGAACAAAACTGCATAGCGTCTACGTGACAGCCAAGACCACCAGGAGGAGTCACAACCGGAACACCACTCGCAATAAGTTCATTACACAGTGCTTCAACCATGATAGGTGTTTGGCTGATAACATCAAAGTCCATTGTTTCTTCAAGACCAACTGCAAGAGCTTCCATCTCTCTGACAGACATACCACCGTATGTTAGGAAACCTTCATAAAGTGTGATAAGCTCGCGCATTTTTAAGTAAAGTTCTTTATTTGATGTAAGAATACCACCACCGCGAGCGGAACCTAGTTTACGTGCGGAGAAATAGAAAACATCAGTGAGTGCTGCGATTTCACGAGTAATCCTTTTAATTTCAATATCACGGTACTTAGGATCACGTATTTTAATGAAGTATAGGTTATCACCCAACAAACTACCGTCATAAACGAGAAGAATGCCTTCATTGCGACAGATTTCTGAAACCTCGCGCAGATTATCCATAGAGACAGGCTGACCACCGATGAGATTTGTCCCCGCTTCAACACGTACAAAAGCAATGTTTTCCTTGCCATTTCGCTTTATAGACTCCTTGAGCTTGTCGATATCAATATCGCCTTTGAAAGGATCATTACTATTGATCTTAAACCCTTCATCGCGAATAATTTCTTCAACACTACCGCCATTCACGGTAATATGCGCTTTAGAAGTTGTAAAATGGTAATTCATAACAACAACTTGACCAGGTTTTACTAAGCTTTGTGAAATGATATTTTCGCATGCACGCCCTTGATGAGCAGGGAGGAAGTATTCCATACCAAAAATATCTTTTAAAACAGCCTCAAGGCGATAGAAAGTTTCAGAACCTGCGTAACTATCGTCTGCTTGCATCATTGCAGCATACTGCTCCTGACTCATGGCATTAACACCACTATCTGTAAGCATATCCATGAAGATATCGCGGTTATTTAACAAAAATGTGTTAAAACCTGCGTCTTCGATACACTTTAGGCGTTCCTCCACAGGCAGCAGATTCACTTTCTGAACCATGCGTACCTTATGCATTTCCAAAGGAACATTTTCTCCTGACATAAATTTTACGTTAGACATTCTGATTCTCTCTTTCTTCTTTTCTTTTTATCTCATAAAACTTCATACTAATATAATATATAAACCTGCATGAAGTCAATAAAATCAATAAATTTATCACACTTTGAAATAAAAAAGTTAAATTGTTAAATCATTGTTTTAAGCAAAATCGAGCCAGTCCGGTTAAGGATGAGCTCGATTTTAGTGTTATTAACAGGTAATAGGTTAACGTTTTGAGAATTGAGGTGCTCTACGTGCAGCTTTAAGACCGTATTTTTTACGTTCTTTCATTCTCGAATCG
>WQWL01000175.1 GCA_009785345.1 Oscillospiraceae bacterium | reverse complement strand
CCCATCAACTATTTTATCTACAATATTTGATACATCATTATCTGTACCATTTGTAAGTTCGTGTAGTTGTTTTCTGGTAATATGAGTTTTGCCTGAGAGGATATCCATTTTTACATCAGGAGATACTTCGCCTATAGCGCTGATAGCTTTGGCTATTACAGCGTCTCGCGTTATTGTGCTTCGAGACACATTGTATTGCTCTGCAAGACGTCTTGCAGTATGGGGCTCATTATAAAAGTTCAATTCAATTCTGATTCGTCCGGGGTCAAATTCGCTCATGTCTACATATCCGTCAAATCCTCCTGTTATTTATTCGACACCGCGTATCGTTTCAATGATGTTGCCTTTTTTCAAACTCGCCGCTGAAACTTTCATTATCACAAAAGTTGTAATAAACACTCCCAATGCACAAGCGATTATTAGTTCCCACGGTGTATTGAAAGGGATAGTGAATGGTGCAAAAGGTAATAAGTCTATACCCAAATATATAAGATATGCTATAAGAACGCCAAGGGGTAATCCGATAATCAACGCCCTTGCAGAACTAAGCACACTTTCAAGGCTCAACATTCGCCCCATGCCTTTTTTGTCCATGCCCACACTTGATAGAACTGCAAATTCCTTAGAACGCATTTGTACACTTGCCGCTATGGTACTTATTACATTTGTAAGACCAAGCAGAGCTATCATTCCGGAAAATATAAAGGTAAAAGCCGACATAAAATCAATCATTGCTACCGTCATTGCCAACTCGTCTATAACGTCTAGTGTCACAAACACTTCACCGACTTGTAAGGTGGCGTGTTGATTAAAAACACTTTCGGCATATTCAAGGAAGCCTAGTGGGTCGGTGGCGGCAACTTGCCAAAAGTAATGTGTTGCGTTTAGATCCGGCACAATCAAACTTCCTGTAAAATCTGCAAGTAAAAGCATATTGTCGGGCAAATGTGTAATCTGTCCATGAATTTCAATGTGTAATGGCTCATTTGCTATCCCTGCCATCGCAGGAGTATTATTTCTTCCTAGTGAGTATTCAAATGGGTAAACAGCTACAATCTCTCCTGTGCGATCGCTAAAAGGAATATGCTGTATGAAATTACCCGCCGCGTCCATTTCTAACTCTACGTTAATAATAATGTTTGAATCTATAGGCACACCCGCTAACTGTGCTAATTCAGTATGAAACTCCGGCTCAAAAACAATTACATTTGCTATATCCTGAAAACCGTGTGCCGCTAAATTTGCTGTGTAGCCAAGTAAGCTATAACTACTGCTTGCATGAAGCCTAACATTTGCATCGGGAAACTCACGAAGTGCTTGAGTAATATCCATAGCAGAAGTAAAGTTTATTTCAGAAGTATCAGGGAAAGGTGTAAAAAATTGCATTGCCGCACTCATGTCACCCATTTGCTCAGTTCTTCCATCTAAAATAACACCCATGTGAGTACGCAAACTGGCTGACGCTAATATCAATATAATGCTGATACATAAAGATATGACTGTGGCTCGAAAATGTCGCTTACTCCGCTTTAATTGCTTTGCCGCAAGCGTTCCCTCGAAACCGAATATTTTACCGATAATGCGCGGATTTTTCGGGCGAACTTTCTTTGCCTTTAATTCATCAGCCCCTCTTATTGCACTTATAGCTGAAATTTTGGCGGCTTTTCGAGCAGGGAGATAGACAGACACTGCAATTATCAAAAAAGAACCTAATATTGCTATGACGGAAAGACCCGGATATAAACTGAAAGATAATTGATGAGCTGTTGTGTTCATTAGTTGATTTGTCATTAGCACAGCCAAGAATTGAAGTACAAGACCAGCAACAAATCCCAACGGTAAGCCGACAAGACTTAAAAATATGCCCTCATACATGACTGTCATTCTGATTTGCTTTTTGGTTGCTCCGACACTTTTCAAAATACCAAATTGCTTTGTTCGCTCTCCGGCTGATACACGAAAGGCATTTGAAACAACAATTATAGCTGTGGCGGCAATCACTACCCCAAAGAAAACAGAAAAAGTGCTAATGAATCCAGCCCAACCCTCGCCTTGTGCTTCACCATAAATATCTGCAACTATAGAACTCATAGTGTCAGCACCACTTGCACCATAATTACCTATTGCCACTAACATACCAACGGCAAGAACTATGCCAAAAAGTGTCCACATTGTTTTTTTGTGACTGGTTTTTAATTGCTGTAAAGCTAGTTTTGCAGATAGGCTCATTATCGCACCTCCTCATCTAGCAAAATCTGTCCGTCACTAATGGTAATTATCCTGTCGGATTGCAAAGCTATTTTTTCGTCATGGGTAATCATTATCAATGTCTGATTGTAACGTTTATTTGCCATTATCAGTAATTCCAAAATGTCCTTGCCGGATTTGCTGTCAAGGTTGCCTGTTGGTTCATCTGCCAAAATCACAGATGGGCTGTTAATCAATGCTCGAGCGATAGAAATTCGTTGTTGTTGCCCTCCGGATAATTCGCTAGGCAAATGCTTTGCTCGGTCTGTTAAGCCGATTAGTTCAAGCAATTCATTAACCGTTGCTCCGTTTGGTTTGCGTCCATCAAGTAAATAAGGGAGCATGATATTTTCTTCGGCTGTAAGAGTTGGTATCAGATTATAGAACTGATAGACAATCCCTAAATTACGGCGGCGAAAAATAGCCAACTTGGATTCATTCATTGTAAAAATGTCTTGTCCGTCAATATGGACTTTGCCGGAAGTCGGACGGTCTACGCCACCAAGCAAATGCAGTAGTGTAGATTTGCCGCTTCCTGACGCACCCACAACAGCAACAAAACTACCTTTTTCCACGCTAAAAGATACTTCATCTAAAGCGTTTACTTGCGCTTCACCTTTGCCATAAGTCTTGGTTAGGTTCTCAACTTGTAAAATGTTCATGTATATACTCCTCTCGGATAGTGCTTCGCATTTCAAATTGCTAGCTATTTGGAATGTGATGCACTCTATTCTAAGAACAGTATAAAGGGGGAATATGACTGTATAGTGACTAAAACAAATTATTTTATGACAGTTTTGTCATGTAAAGACCTTATGTGACAATTCTGTCACATACGCAAAAAAGCCACCGTTTCAATGAGCGAAGCGATGGCTTGTATGTAAAAAAGTTATTGAGCATAGAACTTCAATGTAAATTTTGCCCCTCGACCGTTTCCGCCACCGTCAACTTCAATATCGCCATTTTGTCCTTGCATGATTGCAAGTGAGAGTGGTAGACCAATCCCTGTACCTTTTTTCGAGCTTACAAACCGCTTAAACAATCCTTTTAGCTCTGCTTGTGGTATACCATCGCCGTTATCGGTGATTGCTAACCAACATGAAAGAGGATTAGTTCCGGCGGTTATTTCTATTGTACTATTTTCCGGAGAATGTTCAGAAGCATTCTTGATTATGTTAGTCAAAACTTCGGCTGTCCAGTTATTATCACAAAAGAAATCTGCTGTTCCGGTTAGATTGACTTGTTGGTTTTTTATGTCCAATAAAACTTGTAACGGTTGCAAAGCAAGGTTCAAAAGTTCGTTTGCCGTTATATCAATTGGAGTAAAAGTAACACCACCTGATTCTAGTTTTGCCATTTTTAGCAAGGAGTTTACCAACCACCCGGTTTGTGCCAAACCTTGTTTTAGATTCATAATAAATTCAGCTTGTTTTTCTGCAGGTACTTTTTCCAACAACTCTACCATTACAGACATAGCGGTCAAAGGTGTTCTCAATTGATGAGATATATCTGCCAAATTGTCTGCTAGAGCAATTTTTTCTTTTTGCAAACTATCTGCTTGTTCACTTAGACGACCTGCAAGGGTGTGAATATCATTTTTTAGAATTGATAACCGCCCCTCTAAATTATCTCTCAAGTCAACAGCTTGACCGTCAATAATACGGCGAACATCAAAAGATAATTGGTCAATTTCCTCTCGCTTAATTTTCATTAGCTCGATACCCCACACCACGCACAGTTTCGATTTGTGCCGCATTTCCTAACTTTTCTCGTAAGCGTTTTATATATACTGTCAATGTATTATCTTCCACAAATAATCCCTCTGAATCCCATAAAAGATTAAGAATCTGCTCTCGGCTTAATATTTGCCCTTTATGATTTGCAAAGGTTAAGAGTAAGCGATATTCAAGAGCTGTTAGGTCTATAGCGGTACTGCCCGTAAATGCTTTACCCTCACTTATGTTGATTGTAACACCACCGATAATTAAAGTATTACCTTGCCCTGTGCGACGGCGTAAAACGGCTTTAATTCTCGCCATTAACTCACCGAAACGAAAAGGCTTCATTACATAATCTTCTGCACCACCCTCAAAGGCTTTAATCACATTAACCTCATTATCAACCGCCGTAAGAAATATCATTGAAGCACCGGCGGCATTTAATGAATTTACAAGCTCAAAGGCTGTTCCGTCTGGCAAACCAATATCCAAAATTGCTAAATCATATCTATGTTCTTTAATCGCACCTTTAGCAGTAGTAATGTCTTTTGCATGGGTTACAAAATATCCCTCGCTTTCAAGAGCGTATACCAACCCTGCCGCAATTACTGCGTCATCTTCCACAAAAAGCACTTGCCAATCATTGGTCTTATCAATCATAGATTTGTCCCCATTATATTTTGGTTTGTATTTATCACGTTAGCTTCAGTTTATATTATTATCGGTTATGTATGAAAAATCAAGGATTATTTCTATAGCGCTCAATATTGAGAGCTGTAGAAATGCAGAAAAACCATTTCACCAAAGCGTTCCGCAGCGACAACGTCGCTGTGGACGCGCCCCGAATGGCGCGGAATACTTTAAACCTCATCAAATATTCTTTAAAACCTCAGCCATCTTTCGTTTAGCAACAGGTATAATTGTGCCATCGGTCATTTTTGCCTCACGCCTGACTGAATCTACACTTTTAATATGGTTTACATTAACAACAATAGATCGATGACAGTTGAAAAACGGTAGCCCCAGATCCGAAATAGCGTAGAGTGTACCGTAATACTCTAGTGTAATGTAAAGTTTAAAATTTCTTATTAACGATTGTTTTTCATCACCAAATCTGCTATATTGGAGCAGGGTGAAATGAATGAATATCAAATATCGCGTAACACTAACATCTGAAGAACGAAAAAGCTT
>WQWL01000174.1 GCA_009785345.1 Oscillospiraceae bacterium | reverse complement strand
CTATTTCTGCTAACTTCACCGCCATGCATGGTAAATGTACCCGAGCGAACAAGCACACCACCGGGACCAAACCACCCTCCGTTATTGATTATTGAACCAGCTGTCATGACAAACTCACCGTTTAAGATATCCACTCCACTACCACCATTGGCACCATTGTTTCGAATCGTGCCACCACTTAGTATAAATGTGCCGCGACTGCTAATGCCACCGCCGCCATCTTCACTTTGATTACGAAAGATTTCGCCATCAGTCATGGCAAATGTTCCGGTATTGTATACACCTCCGCCATCGCCACCCCAATTACCATCCCAAACTAAATTGTAACTGATTGTACCGCCGGTCATAGTAAATATCCCATTGTTATGCACACCGCCACCGAAAATTGCTCTGTTTCCTTCAATCACACTTCCGGCGCTCATGATAAGCTCGCCTCCATTGACCATAATGCCACCACGATAAGTAGCAGTGCCTGTGCCTCTCAGCGTAATCCCATTTAATATCAGTGTGCCCTCAACAGTAAAATGACGTGCATTTGCTGTCGGTTGGTATAGCACTCCACCTGTGAGGTTTACAGTTCTTCCCACAGGAATGTTAAGCTGAGAATTCATTGTAATGCTACCCGCAACATCTACTGTATATGGTCCATCCGTTGTCATCAGGTTTGTGAACACCTCATGAAGTCCGTTCCAGTCAGTTACTACAAAATCCACCAATGCCTCGATTTCTACATAGCAGTCTTCACACTCGCATGTGCAATCATAATCGCAGTAGCCTTTACACTCGCATGTGCATAGCGCTTCTTCGTACTCTTCATTATCGTATTGATGTTTGTCTCCTGACTCGCATGTATCATGCGCATAATATGAATCATCGCTTTGATTATCACTAATATCACAAGTAAGTACTATATCCACGTCATTATCAGTATTTTCGCCAGAATCTGATGAGTCTGACTCATTATCTTCTTGTTCAGAATCATGTTCGCTATCTGAATCGGAAGCCGTGTTTGATTCAGTGTCACTCAGAGAAGGTTCGTGTGGAGTGTACTCATCCGCTGCTTCCACTACTGGAACGTAATACACATCTTCAGCAACTGCGAGTATTGTCAGCGATACTATCGAAATTACCATCATTATTACTGTTATTATAGCTATCACTCTTCTTTTTGGTTTTGCAACATTTCTCTGTTTTACTCTCATCATGCTTCTCCTCTTCACCTGTACTTTACTGTTTACATTAATCTCTCATTTTGCCTATAGTTCTAGATGATATTGTTTTCAATTTACCATGTATTTTGCTGCCTAGTCATGATAGGATAATATCGCAAAATGTGCAGAATTAGTATGTTTTTTGCGCATTGTTTACAAACAATTCATAAGTATGCAACAATTTCTACAAAAGTCCACATGGCGATTTATTTATTGCGTCGAATCGTCATCTTATTTCATGTTTTTGCAATGTTTATTATGCAAGTACAAACTTCTCATTATACTGAACACCGATAAGATGGCTACTATTTTATTGGTGTTTAGTATTATCACTCCAGAATTAACGTCTCTTTCCTTTGGTGTATATTTGCATTATTGCAAAAGAGCCAATACATGTGATTGTTCACATATAATCGGCTCCTTTTTTGTCATGTTGCATACGCAAACTAATCACATACCCTCACCGTACAGGTCTAAGAGGATCAATTACTTCATGTGCATCATAGAATTTCAAAAATCTATCACGTGCACCTCTTAGGGTAATGCCATCAACATTCATTCTATCCATCATTACAGCGGGGACATCTTGCCTTATCCTTACAAAAGGCGTCGGACCTACTGATGCAAACATGCGAAAACCTAGTTCGTCGATATAGTGCCTTGCTGCAGGCCCGACATTTTCCACCCAAACATCTTGACCATCAAGCCTCGAACCATGAGCATATATCATGATGGTTGTACCGCCAACCAACGATCCAACTTCATCGTTCCAACGGGCTGCATCATTTATAACTCGTTCAAGAGATGAGTTTTCAAACCGAATATGTCCCCAACTGTGAGAAGCCCAATACCATCCTGTTTCGTTGAGCCTCGCAATGACAGGTTTTACACGCTCAATTTCCTGCATTCGATTCTGATGATGCTCTTCTGAAGTATCATTAATGTTGGTTTGCGTTTGATATCCTAAAATGCCAAAAAGCCCTGTTTGTGCAATGCCACCTCTGGCTCCATTATGTGAAAAACCAGGATTTTCTCTAATAAACCTGTCCAGTATTGTTATTGTTGTATAATCCTGAGTAATTATCGGATTTCCGTCACGGTCAACGCCCTCAGCCCAAACCTCCCCATCAGGTCCAATTATATATCTGTGCATAAACGCGTCGAAAGGCTCTAGATGAAAAGTTAGATCATCAAATGTTAGTACTAGGGGTTTTTTTCCTTCCGGTAACATTAATTCATTGCGACGCATTCTTTGTTGACCTGCATCATTGGTATACTCAGACCATACATCATGCATACTAACTAAAATAAAGTTGTTATTATAAAGACTTTCAAGAATCAAATTAAACTCGTTAACCGTAATCATATAGTTGTCCAATCTGAACGGATCTGTACGGTTCGGGAATGCTATGTCAGGAAATGCGATGACCTCATGGAAGAACAGATGCTCAACATCACCATCCCACTGAACATAGTGTGTAGGATATGGTGTTGGCTCAGGAGTAGGTTCGGGGGTAGGCTCAGGAGTGGGTGTAGGTTCGGGCGTCGGGGTTGGTGTGGATTCAGGCGTTTGTGGCGGATTCGTTGTTGGAGTGTTCATATATGGAAAATTTGTTTCAGGTTCGCTGCCTTGTTCGTCGTCGCCATTACCAAGAAAATTTATCAGAAAAATAGTGATAGCTATGGCTAATGCAATGAACGTCAAGTTCCTTATAGTATATAAAATGACATTTCTAATTGTTTTTCTTCTCTGTATCTGCTTTTTATTTGTGTTTTGTCCGAGCATACTTTATTTCCATTCTCTTTTACTGTTTTATACTAGTCACTGTTTTATCAGCAAAAATCAAAATACATAGATGTTAAAAGTTAATATTTTCCTAATTTTTCTCACAAAGATACAAGGACAGTTCATTTCTGCCCTGTTGCATCTCTATATAATTAGTTTAATACTTCAATTCCTCAAGCGAAGCGAGTTCGCTAATGTCCCTTTCGCCTACCACGGAGCTACCCAGTCTGCAGGAAGTGCATCTGTTCTCAATTGAAACTCTATTAATTGGTAAAAGTCACCGTGTTCCGGATATGCCTGGTTTTGAAGTATTATAAAAAACCAACGCTGGTCATTTTCATCCAAAAAGGTAATCCCGCTCCCCGGAAGTGTACCTCTACTTCTATAATCGTTAATGATAAAAGCCTCGTTTGGCAAGAAATTTTCTACTGTGCCAAATGCCTCAGTCGGGATAAATGTAAGCTCATCTTCTACAGCGATATTTTCTGTAATATTAATAACTGCAAAATCACGTAAAGGTGAACCTGTTTGAATTAGTAGGGAGTCACCTGCTATATCCGTGCCTCCAAAATCAGGTATGACTTCATTATAATTAAGCATGTGCATAAATGTTATATCTGCAAGTTGCCCCGGACCTGCTCCGTCCTCTGTTAGTTTCGTTATAGATATCGCAAGGGGCACACCCGACACATAATCAGTTTGTACATCATCATTTTCGTTTGCATTTTCATAATCCTGTTCATCTGGCTCTTCTTCATCCTCAGGTAGTTCGTATTCATACTCATCACTATCAGGCTCCAATTCAACAGGCTCTGGAGTTGGTGGTGGAACGGGAGACTCTGGCGCAGATGGCGGAGGGTCCGTCGAAGGGGGTAAGTTTACATCATCGCAAGCTACTAGCATGAAGATGAGACCAAGTGTGAGAATTAATAGTAAAATCTTTTTCATTATGTACCTCTTTAATATGTTAGTTTAATGACTCGACGATTCTAAAAAATGCGTCAACGTCAATGGGATCAATCAATGTGGGTTCATACGCACCCAGCATAAATGAGTATCTTACGTTGTCATTTATCTGAATTGAAAGCCAACCGGAGCCACTGACAACGCGGCGTCCATTGATTGTCGTTTCGGGAGAGTCGAGCATCCATGAGTCAAAAACTTCATTGCGGTCAGAAATGTTCATTACTTCTATGTCAAAGCTTTGTACTCCATTACTAAAACGAATGTATAGTGTATCTATTGTTAGTTCAGAATTTTGACTGCCTCCGGTTTCAACAATGGTAGGAAAAAGCCATGCATATTCAATCACAAAACTCTCAGGCAAATAGCTTGGAATCGGCAAGTTTTCAATTTGATGTTGTGCGCTAAACAATTCCATAGCTTCTAACCAACCATCATTCGATAGTGAACATTCTATAACTGTGGTAGACGGTTCTGTGCTCTCTGCTGCGCTGATGGTCGACTCTGTATTCGTTATCGCTCCAGCGGTGGGTGACGCAGCCAGAAGATAGCCGCCACTTATCGTGAATACAACTGCCGCACAAGTGAGCATTACACCTGCTTTTTTCTTGCGTTCGTCCATAATTATAGAAATTCTGCTTTTTATGCCTTTTTTTCTGCTGTAAAATTCAGTTGACAACGCTGTTTTCAATTTTGTTTTGTGCGTCGCAACCCCTATAATTGTTTCACCATAAGATTGGCGTACATCCGCATTTGAGTGCTGTACAACTTCGGTGTCACAGGATTTTTCGCATAATAACTCTATTGCTTTTGCCACTAGGTGAACAACGGGATTAAACCAGTGCATTGCTCTTGCTACTAAGATTATGTGTTTATACAGGAGGTCTCTTCGTTTGTAGTGTACAAGCTCATGTTTAAGTATAAAACGAAGTTCATCTTGTGCCAAATCTACTGTTGGCAAATAAATTCGAGATTTAAAGATGCCAATCAGCATTGGGCTGCTCAAATACGGGCATAGATAAATTGGAATTTGTTTTCCTATCCCCATCTCATGTTTTAGACTTTTAAATAGAGATATTGTTCCCTCGCTTGTAATGGGTTCACTCCAACGTCGCATCATCTTTGTAAAGCGCATATGCTTTATACCATGATATATGATAAATGCAATCGCTCCTATAAACCAAATCATGAATATTAGTTGCCACCATGAAATGTTCGAGATCGCATTCGTGGGTATCATATTATCCAAAGGT
>WQWL01000173.1 GCA_009785345.1 Oscillospiraceae bacterium | reverse complement strand
TGAGTTTATTGCTCCACTTGACCCGATAATGTGGGATCGGAAATTAATAAAGGCGCTGTTTAACTTTCATTATGCATGGGAAATTTATACTCCGCCTGAAAAACGAAAATATGGAGCATATGTGCTTCCGATATTATATGGTGATAAGTTTATGGGTCGTATTGAAGCAATCCGGGATTCGAAGAACAAGATTCTCGTTGTGAAAAACATTTGGTATGAAGATGATGTCAAGCAGACTAAAATATTAGCAAACAAGATATCTACTCGTATAAATAAATTCGCAATTTTTAATGGTTCTAATATGGCATGGACATTATATTAAATGAGCTTAAACCACCTTCACAGCTATCTAGAGTAATAGACCTATAAACAATGTTCCTATGAAACATGACACACAGTTGTCGTATTTGATGTGCTACAATAGAGTGAAGTGAGAGTCGCGGACGAATTTATTCGTCCATGACCGAGCGAGCGAACATTAGGAGCAAAGCGACATAATTGCTCATGAAATTACAACTTTGGAGGAATTAATGGAAAAGACTAATTATCAGTTTGAAGATTTTTTAATGAGTGTGAGTGACGAACACAAAGGTTTTGTACAAGAAATAAATAGTTTATTACTACAAGAAGGGTGCAAAGTTAAAATCGCTTCTACTAAGACATATCTATTTTCAGTAAAGTATACACAAGGAAGAAAAGGTGTTTTTAATTTTATGCTTCGTAAAAGGGGAATGAAAGCGAGTGTGTATGCTGCTAACTTTTCACAATACCTTGAAGTATTAAATCGTTTGCCGGAAAGTATGGTTACTCAAATATCGAAATCGTCAGATTGCAAAAACTTTACCAGTCCGACAGCTTGCTGGGAAGGATGCATGGGATATGATATTCCAATAGGAGATGAGCATTATCAGAAATGTAAGTTCGGTTGTTTTCAGTTTAATATTGATTCTGAAAGCATTCCTTTTTTACTGGAAATGCTGGAAAGTGAACTCAAAATAAGACGCGCCGCATAAGCTGTCAAATAAGACATTATAGAATCACTGTCAACAAAAAAACTTTCTTAAATTGTTTGCGATATTGCAATAAAAAGCCAAGATATATGAAAAATATATGAAAAAATCTCATAACTCCATATGATAAAGACATTAAACCGCTGCATCATATGGGGTATATTTTGTTGCTTTGACGAGAATGTCGGAAACACAATTTTTCATTTTTTTTGTGCGTATGCAGATTTACTGAGCACATACAGATTATACTAATCCCGCAGTATACTATCTCTGCTAAATTCACAGCCACAGGACGTGCCAAGACCTTGGGAACGCTGGTGTTGCTGGGTTTTGTCAGCTTGTATGACAAAAATACCTACACAAATCTAATACATTTTTAAGGGGGAATTAGTATTACAGGCGTATTCAAATATGCACCGGTTGAACTTAGTTTATCCTCATACATCGTGTGAATAAATGATGAATTAAACATGAATTAAACGTGAATGGATGGACGTGCGTATGTTAAAATTGTGTAAAATTATGATAAAATTCATCAAATATACTTGACAAATGCATGGAGATAGTGTTATAGTGCGGATTATGATGCGGATTGAAGCGGGTAAAATAAAATTTTGCGGCTTGTAACGGAGCACATTTGTCTGCCCAGAATAAAATATATCAGCATATATTTGAGTTAAACAGTGCAGACAGTTTCAATTTAGATTGGGATTCGACAAATGGCGCTAATTGTCGCGCATCGCGCATGTCGTGTTACATGTTTGTAAATAACATTCAAAATTTTAACAGTATTATCACAAGTTTTGCCACCCCACACGGCGGAGGCGGTATAGGCTTGAATAAGTTTAGTAAAGGGGATGGTCATAGATGCAATGGTGTTATAAACAAAACTATTTAGAATCATAACCGGATATGTTGTTTTGTGCATAAAATGAAACATACACACTTTAGCAGCGCACCTGACGGTCTTAGTTACTGTGTTAGAATGGGACATTGAAAGCGGTTATGATTATCATGCATACTTATCATTTGAAAGCAATTATGTCGGAGCTAATGGTAGAGATGCATGATAAATATACTAATAAACCAGAACTGACAATTTAAATTCGATGGAACAACGCCAATGAATTTGTCGCCACACTAATAAAAAATAAGAAAGAGTTGTATTGGAAATTATGAAAAAGCTATTTGGAAGCAAAGGTAAGCACGCAAAGAGTACAAACAAGATAATGAGCAGATCAATAGCATTACTCCTTGCATTTATAATGTTATTTGGAGTAGTATTCACTGCACTTAGCAACGAAATTACGGCTTTAGCCGATGGAATAGTACTGGTTGCACTTAGCGACGACGTTATGATTTTAACCGACGATCGTGGAGAATATGATTATACGGACACGGATAGTGATGTGATTGATAGTGACTATGATGTTGCTACAGATGATGTCGCTACAGACGATGATGGCTACTTAAGCGAAACTGATGATGACTACTTGAGCATCTATATGGATGAAGAAGCAATCGCTGATGTTGTAGCATACGATGGCTATATTGGTATAATGCCACTGAATGTTAATTTGTGGTATATTAACACTGATGTTCCGAGACTTCCCGCTTCACCCGGAGGCCTCAATATTTATCGTATAACTAATTTAACAGAGTTAAGTTTTCGACATAGGACACGTTTTGATGGTTATGATAATCATAGGATGATGTTTTATTATGGCATAGGACCTGCTGGAACACCTTTTCATGAGAATGCGTTTATAGTAGGCATTACGGAAGGAGTGAATATAAATACTGGCTTTTCATATGGGACTTTAAGTGAGGGGATATACTTTGCTGATATATCTGAGCGGACAGCATGGAATGAGGGTACAGTGCTACCACCGCTACCTGGGCACTGGGGTCAATCAATGCTCAACGTATGGGCGCTCCCACAATCGGCATTTATTGAAATCAACGTCCAACGTACAAGCTCATTTGTTGATATTCGTGGTGTTGATGCAACCGGTGAACGATATCAGATAAATAACCATGATAACTCAACTGCGCCGGGTCAAGGGCAGGCAGGTTTCCCACTTGGAACATTCCCACTTGGAACAGAGGAGCCACTTTTTAATAACAATAGACTTACATACCTAGACCAGCCACCTGTTATTAACCCAAGGTCAATCACAGTTGGTCGCCCTGTACAGGACAGACACGGAGAGATTAGCGAAGATGAGGATGAGACTTGGTGGGAAATTCGTCTTGCTGACGGCACTGTTGCTGCAAGCGGAACAATGGCAGACTTAGGTCCCCACGGTCAAATTCCTGATAGCGCTATTGCAACTTTGGATACGAATGTGGTATACACAGTTGTTATGAGAGTTCAAGAGAGCGTGCCTGCTGGATTTCCGGACCCCGAGAATATCTGGAGTGAATCCCGTGGTAGATTCATGTTCACTCCGTTGTTGGATATTGAGAAGAAAGTAAGATGTATCACTGATGGCACAGGACATCTTGACGGTCATGACTATATTGAATCTAGAGTCGGAGACCATATTGTGTACACCATCAGAGTGACAAACAGAAGCCCGCTGGGGGTAAATGATCTTCTGATGATTGATGATCTAGCAGGCTTGGTTGGCAACTATATTACAGGCATAAGAGACATAACCCTGAATGGTGTGCCTGTTAGTCCCCAATCAAGTGCCCTTGTCGGAACAGAGCTAAGGGTCGGAATTCCACACCTTGCCGGAGGTGCGTATGCAGACATCAGCTTTACAGCTACAGTGCTTCCCGGAGCAGCAGGCGAATCTTGGGTAAACGAAGCTCGTTTACGAGATGCAAATAATGACCAACTTTGGTTCTACTCAGTAGAACGTGAGCCTGTTTATGACCAACATCCGGCAGGTCTTAATCCCGACGGAACCGTTAGATATGAGACTGTCAGGCGTTATCAATATACCGAAAACCGCGACCGTCCTCTAATATGCGAAGCAGAAGTAGAAGCGCCGCCTGCTCCTAATCTGGAAATACTAAAGCTTGTCAACGGTTATCCATCAATAGTATCGGACGTTAATGAAACGTTGACATATACCATAAGAGTTCGCAACACTGGATATGCAGCAAAAACTAATTTTTATATGGTAGATGATTTAAACCATCTTCTCAATCCACCTACCCCACTTGCTGATGCACGTATTACTGATATAAGAAACATACGGGTAGACGACGTAGCCGCACCTGGCACATTTGCAGGTGGCGTGTTGACAGTACATATAGAATCGCTTGCGCCTGGTGACTATGTATTGATTAGTTTCCAAGCAACTGTACTTCCCGAAGCGAGTGGTCATTCGTTTAGAAACACAGCTCGGTTGGTAGACGAAAACGGCGAGCAAATGTATGAATACGAATGGAGCTATGAATATCTGCAAGAGTGGTGTGATACAGAAGATGACTACGTTTATGTCGAGGACGCAAACGGTAACCGCATCCCAGTATACAGCCACGGTCCATCCGATAGACCCTTGAAAAGCCCCGCCAAAGTAGTCGTACCGCCTCCGGGCTTGCGTATTGAAAAGAAAGTAAGCAACTATGGTGATAGCGAGCTACATGATAATATCACTGCTGATGTCGGCGAACTCATCACCTATACAATTACAGTCAGCAACAGAGGCGAAGGCACAAAGCTTAACTTCCAAATGGTGGATGATTTAGGCAATACGACGCCCAATGGCAGAAATCTTATCGACGTATATATAGAGAACGTGCATAACATCCGTGTAAACGGTGCAGCACTAGCAGCCCCAAGTACATTTGTAAACGGTGTGTTGACAGTCGTGATACCGTCACTGGCACCGGATGCACAGGTGGTCATTGAGTTTGACGCGTATGTGTTGCCGGCAGCTGCAGGACAAACATGGACAAATCTGTCGGTCTTACAAGACCGACACGGAAATCAGCTTTATTACGAATACGAGTACGAATACTGGTGTGAAGAAGAAGAAGAGTACGTCACAGTGACACAAGAAAGACCCCACCAAGATGAATCTACGGTAGTAGTTCCAAAACCACTCGTGCGAATCAACAAATCCGTAGACCGCCCTTATCCTCAATTTGTCGATGTAGGTGAATATCTCACATACACCATTGAAGTCCGCAACTTGCCACGGGATAACGAGCCAACTGCGACAGCACTTGATTTTTGGATGATTGATGATTTGGCACACTTAGTTGACACTTACATTGATAACGTTCG
>WQWL01000172.1 GCA_009785345.1 Oscillospiraceae bacterium | reverse complement strand
TCTTCAGATGTTAGTGTTACGCGATATTTGATATTCATTCATTTCACCCTGCTCCAATATAGCAGATTTGGTGATGAAAAACAATCGTTAATAAGAAATTTTAAACTTTACTTTACACTAGTTAATTGCGAAACTCAAAAACTTAGCATTTATATAGATTTTATAGCGGTATTTCTACTCTCTTTTTGATTTTGGTATGATATCATTTCATCAACTCAATTAATTCGTCGGCTCTGTCAGCACAACGCAAGGAGAGCGCTTCAAATCCATTTATTCCAAGCGCAATGCCAATGGATGTGAGAATATCAATGCGAACATTGAATGCGGGAGAAACGTATGTATCGACAATTTTGCCAAGTATAATTTCGGCGCTGAGAGGTTCGTGTTCTTTACAATCAGAACAAAATTCTGCGAAATACTTTTTAATATTGTATTGTGAATCGGATTGTACCATTAAGAACGCAAGAAGTCTTTGTTTGAAATCCTTTGAATGGAATTGCGTGTATTCTAGATAGCTACTTTTTTGCTTTATTATTGTGAATCGCTTTGCAAGAGGGGGAGGAAGATTCTCAGTGTTATTTTCGAATTGAGGTTCGTTATTTGGTTGTTCAGCCATCATCTTCTACTCCTTCCTTGTTGGTATTTGGAATCTTATCGAGGATAGATTGCAGGTTCTTTGCCAACATCATGGTGTCTTTACTTCTGGATGCGTCAATGGTAGCTTTAGAAATCCGCATATAGTCTGGTTCGCTCTCTAACAGCTCCAGCAAGTGTAGTGCACGGACAATTTTTTCTGGGTCAGTTCCTTTTATAGCTTCAGAATCATTTGCATTGATTGTGCTATTGGTTGGCCACTCACCGCCCAAGGGTTTGTATAAATCGTTCAAGCTACATTCCATGGCAAGTGCCACCTTCGCAGCCGTTTCAACGTTACCGACGCCATCTCGTTCAAAAAAAGCATAGGTGGAACGATAAATTAAATCTCCGGCACGAGAAACGATTTCACGATAACTTAGGTTCTTTTTTTTCATAATGTCAGAACCGAAAAACTCCAAAAGTTTTTTCTCTTTCTTGTCAACCATTTAAGCTGCCTCCAGTTAAAACTTCCGCAAAATTTCAAGCATGAAACAACGCTTTGACTTGACATTTTACCGGAAATAAGATAGTATAATTGATGGGAGAGATACTAAGCCGCTATGAAAATAGCGGGTGAATTTCTTTCCACAACCCCTAAGAATCGAACTTTGGTCAGGGAAGTTCTTAGGGGTTCTTTATATGTAAATTTCGTCATAATTCCTTTGTGACAACTGCAAACTTCAGTCACAAGGGAATCATATCATGCTAGAACCGCAATGTCAACAAATAATCGAATTTTTATCAAAACAAGATATGTAGTTCATTTTGGCGGGAGATGTCATTGCAATTCATTTGGGGGCAAGATTTGTAATTGGTTTTAACGATTGTTATCACTATAATTCATTTTGCTGTTATCTAAAATCCTCATTGAGCTAATCTTTAGGGTTGTTTTGTTTCTTTTTTCGCATACGGGTGTAATAAGGATTGAGATATGTTGCGAGTTATAGTAGCAGTCGAGTTGTTGGATATAATAAATAATTCCAATTATTGTTGACTTCTTTTTCTTGAAAGAACAATAATTGCATAAACAGTACACCCGACAATGACAAGAAATATACTTATAATCCAAATTATTATTGACATAACAGATGACCTAATTTCAATATCTACGGAGCAAGAAAGGAGACCACTTGTAGCTGTTAGTGTTACCGTTCCAGTTCCGACTGTATATAGAATGTTATCAGATATAAATGCAACACTCTCGTCACTTGAGTTAATGGTATAATCAGAAAACTTTGCTTTGAGCGGTTCGAAATAGATATAGAGTGGAACTTCATCTCCTCGCCTTACTGATTTGGTGAAAATGTATTCATCAAAATGTATAGATGTAGCCTCAATATAAACTTCCACCGGAATGTCTACGGCAACGTCATCACACTTAACTGTGATTATAGCCTCTCCAATGTCGACTGGAGTAAGTACACCGCTATCATCGACTTTTATAATCTCATGATTACTACTTATCCAGACTAAATCGGGATAAGTTACATTATTTGGCAATACCGATGCCACTATCGTATAGTCTTCATGGAGCTGCATTTGCAATGAATTGCGGGAAACTGTAATGCTTGTAGGTTTTACCTCATATACATTTACGACGACTGTGGTTTCAATATCCTGACATTTAACGGTAATTATCGTTTGTCCGACAGCCTTGCCTGTTATGGTACCATTCACCACGGAAACAATACCTTCATTGTTTGAAAACCAGTCAAGCTCTGGATTTGTAGTATCAGCCGGTAAGACTGTAGCGTTAATTGTATCAGAAGTATATAGTGGAAGTTCGATTTGAGTATTTGTTATAATAATTCTCTCAGGGAATATTTCGAAGACTTCTAAATTGAAACTGGAAGCCGCACCTCCAACAGATGTAGCTGTTATAGTGACTGTACCAGACGCTTTGGCGTGTACCAGGCCTTGTGTACTTACAGTTGCTACAAGCTCATCGCTTGATGACCAGAAAATAGTTCTATCCGTAGCGTTCGACGGTTTAATATTTGCTGAAGTTTGATGAAAATTGCCAACCTCAAGCCTCTCTGGTATATTAGTAAGTGTAATTGTTTGGACTAATATTGACCTGACGACTATTCTGAATGATGCTTCTCCGTTTCTTGTTGTGGCTGTTATGGTTGCGGTTCCATTTGCGTGTGCAATTAATTCTCCATTGTTGACAGCAACGACACTACTGTCACTTGATGACCAATTCACGGATGAAATTATGTTGTCGCTATCAACCGACCAAGAGAGTATAATGTTGTCACCAACATACATGGTTGACGGCTTGTTATTAATAGAAATAGTATCTCTTCTAGTTGTGGATCTGCTAGTTGTAGAACCAGCAGAATTATATGGGCAAACTCCACCTGGATGTAAATGAGCTGGATTGCCACCGCAGTGATAATGGTATGAACCCAAACCGCTCACATTTCTATTATCTCTATGGCCACCGTTTGAGTCTGTTCTACCGGAATGTGCTGTGACTGACAAAGAAAGAACTGTCAATGAAAGAAGTGTGGCAACTATTAAGAAATTAAAAGTGATGATTATCTGCTTCATAAAGACTCCATTCAAAATGCAATTTTAACCAGATTTGATGATATTATGTTATTTTTGCGCAACAATTAAACATCACCCTCAAATCTAATTTTTGACATACTAACACATGGATTTGAAATTGAAAACAGATAAATTTAAGAATAAAAAATTTATAATTGAGAAGTATGAAAATGGAATTAAAACTGGTAGAAATTGATGTTGAGAAATATCCGGATGAATTGCGTCCACTGTTATCAAGTGGTGTTATATATGACAGCAGTTGCTCGCCGGAAGCAAGGGTTATCTATATTGATAAAAACGACGGATATTTTTTGAAATCTGCTCGCAAAGGAACATTGGAACGCGAAGCTACAATGACGCGCTATTTTCAGAACAAAGGTTTGTCTGCAAAGGTTCTTACGTATGTGTCCGATACAGAGGACTGGCTACTGACAGAGAAAGTTCATGGTGATGATTGTGCTGCAGCGATGTATCTGGAAAATCCGAAACGCCTTTGTGATACTATAGCAGAGACGTTGATGATGTTACACTCGCTAGATTATTCGGACTGCCCAATACAAAATCACACAGAGCTCTATCTTGCAGGTGCAAAGAAAAATAAACAAATGGGTACATATGATAATAGCAGCTTCCCTGATAGTTTTGGCTATACAAGTTCCGATGAAGCGTGGGCAGTGGTTGAATCAAGCGGTAAATTATTAAAAACCGATACACTTTTGCATGGCGACTATTGCTTGCCCAACGTTATTCTCAATGATTGGAAATTATCAGGATTTATTGACTTGGATAATGCCGGAGTAGGCGACAAGCATGTTGATATATTCTGGGCAATATGGTCATTGCATTTCAACCTACGAACGAACGAATACCGACAGCGTTTCATAGATGCATATGGGCGTGAAAAAATCGATGAAAGTATGCTGCAGATTGTTGCAGCAGTTGAGGTGTTTGGATGATGCGACTTTTTATCGCAATTAACTTTAAAAATGAAATGATAAACAGACTTGTGGCTTTGCGTGACGAACTGAAAGAGACATCAAGTCGCGGTCGCTTTGCACAGTCTGAGAACCTACATCTGACTCTCGTTTTTATTGGCGAGTGCGATGTGGAGCAGACCGCTATGATAAAATCGATTATGGATACAATTACATTCGAACCGTTTGACTTGACAGTTGATCGAGTTGGATGTTTTAAACGCGATAGTGGAGATATTTGGTGGGCAGGGGTTCGTAAAAGCGATTCGTTACTCGAACTATACGAGAATTTAACTTCCAAACTACAAGAAAGTGGATTCAAACTTGAGAAATATAAATACAGCCCACATATAACACTTGGGCGCAATGTTGTAACAAAAGCAAATCCACAGCAGATTGAACCGTTCGGTGAGACAGTGTCAATAATTGATTTTGATATATAATGCGATTTGCCAGCATCGTATTTGGTTATTTTGTCGATAGGTGTGTACAAATTACACAAAATTGAATTAATTTGCAATGCGCGCACATTGACGCGAATAAACGTGATATACTACGTGTGGATATGAGTTTTTGTGCACCAAATTCTGGCAGATAATTGATTGGTGAGATGTATGAAGATTTTTTATGCAAGACCTAACAAACAGTTGCTCAGTGACCACTTGCATAATATTGCGGAATTATCCGCCGAATCTTTAATGTGTAAAAATATATCGAGGCTTTCCGGTGTTTTACATGATGTTGGTAAAGCTTCTTTTCGTTTTCAAGACTACCATAACGAATGGCTGTAAATGAGCAATATATTGCGATCAATTCAGATTGAGAAGATCTGATAAACACATTCTTTAGAAGGGAGATGATGGAGCGATTAGTTCACTTGATGGATTTGTTCCCGGAATTATTGAAGGACAATTTTGAAAATTCAAATCTATATCTATATTTTGCGGTCGCGTCCTCTAGGGGCGCGCGGATTGAAATTCTAATAGGGATTATGTAGTTTGCGTCGCGCCCCCTGCGGGTGCGTGGATTGAAATATAGCTATCGGCATATACACCAAATTCTGACAGATAATTGATAGGTGGGATGTATGAATACTTTTTATGCGAGACCCAACAAACAGTTACTCGGTGATCACTTGTATAATGTTGCGGAACTGTCCGCCGAGTTTTCAATAT
>WQWL01000171.1 GCA_009785345.1 Oscillospiraceae bacterium | reverse complement strand
GATTTATCAGCTAGTTGGATATCACGAATTTCTATGTAGCCGACTTCTAGTTTCAAACCTTAACCCTCCTTATATTGTTTTTGTTTAAAATCAAAAGTTGAGTATTTGCGATATTAATATCTTCATTTTGCTCAACTTATATTTTACGCATTTACGTATTCTAGTTATTATGGCTTGGTAACGCTGATTTTATCAGTGATAAATCTACTGTTTGCATGTCGGATAAGTATTCATCTGTAAATTGTCTTTTTGGAAACTTTTGTACTGTTAATATGCTCTCACCTATTATACTTACCGACTGTACGTCGAGATTACCAGGGTTTCCCGTAATAATTACTGATTTATATATTGTTTCATTTGGCTTAATGCTGCCTGAAAGCGGATGAGTCAATAAGCGATGTCCTTTGTGAACAAGATCTCTCACGTAAGTTAAAACAGCAAGTAGATCAGTTTCGATATATTCCACGCTGATACTATCCTCAAGTTGTGCTTTCACCAGCGGATTGTTTGTAACAAGGATATCCATATGCTCTCCATTTCCATACAAAATCAATTGTACGATATTTTCATTCCGTAAGCAACACTTTTTTATGGTTTATTTTTATTTTCCAACCAATATTTTTATATTTTACTTTTCGCACTAATTTTGGTACAATAATGAGGTTGCTTTGTGGAACATTTTAGAACATAGTGACATGCATGTGGAGGTAGAAGGGTAACTGGTGTGCCTCGCGGTCTTCAAAACCGTTGTATGAGTTTGTACCTCATAGATGGGTTCGATTCCCATTTGCCTCCGCCAAATTTACGGCAGCGTCATTACTACGTACTTTTTGCATGTACCCATGTACCATTCCAAAAGTATAGTATTGGTTAGTTTGTGGTGATTAGTTAATATATTTTGGACATGGAGCGACTGTTTGCTTTAACTGTTAATTATCCACCCAGTGAGTGTGAAGAAATCTCTGTAAATTTACTTCCTATGATAATAATTATTTAGCACGCCCGTTGCAATATTGCTGCGGGTAATGTTTTGCCCATTTATGAAATGCGATTTTTCTTTTGTCAACAAAAAATCATCGTCTTTTTTTGCGGTATGCGACTCTACAGCTGCTCCACATTTCTCTATACTTAATTTCCTCATATAAACTTTCTAAACCTATAACATCAGTAACCCTCAAACGCTCCAAACTTTCTTTGCATTGTTTATCTGTCAAAATCATTTTACTGAAAACTGCTTCACTATTAACCAAATATGCTCCAGAAAACATTTTATCACTATGTAAGCAATTTGCCTTTATTTCCAACGCAATAGCTTTTTTGTTTTCTTGCTACCTAACACGTTTTTTATTAAATATACAAACACAGTCAATGTCATTATTAAATATTCTCCAGACCTAATTTATGCAGTAAATCTTTATCAATCTTTTCACGTCCATATGTCGTACACATAGAATGATATATGAAAATAGTCTTCCTCTTCTCCATAAAATATCACGTCGTCGGCAAGATTAATCAATTCATTGAAGCTCTTTTTATTTTTTTCGCCCAACTCAAACTCATCCATATATACTTTAACTCCGACAAAAGGTTTTTCATTTGTTGGTTCTTCCACTTCTATCTTTGCATTAGTCGGTTCGCCTTTGAACAAGATTTGGCAAAGCACAGAAATCTGTACATACTTATCTGCCTTTTCTTGCGAGAAATTGGTACCTTTAATCTTCAATTGTTCAAATGATTTGTCAATTGATTGAATTAATAAATCCATTGCTTCATTTTGTGCTTGCTTGAACTCTTCCGGTGTTAAATTTTTCAATATATTCACTCCATCTAACAGTTTAATTAACTAATAAAATATTCTAGGTAACTGCTGATTAAATCACTGGAGGATTTGTGAGGGGTTTTTCTGTATATTTTAGGGTTTTGAAGGCGAATATCTATTGATATTTTACCGAAAAATGCGAAAACAGGCAGAAAAAGAGCCACAAAGACGAGGATTGAATTCACTCAACGGTTACTAATTCAAGAAAGGTGGGCGAATGATGATAAACACATAATCTCATTCGCCCAGCAAACATGACTTGCACTCCAACCCAAGTGCCGACAGGGGATGTCTAGCCTAGCGGCCAACAACTCCGCTACCCTGCTCCACAAACGTCTATAAGTCCAGTAATTTCAACGTTTCAGTAATAGTTTATGCTGTTATGCAAATTGAAATATACTCCTCCTCGTTCTTTAAGTCAATAGTTATTTTCATTTTTCCATACTCTTTTAAACTTGTGTATATAACTGCATTCGTTTTCTACATTTTATGCTTATCCCTGACAAGACAAGCATTGAGTGTGTCAAGGGGCGCGACGAGCTTCATCATCAATATCTGTGTGCTCTGCAATATTTCAATCCGCGCGCCCGCAGGGGGCGCGACACGCATGGTGGAATAATTCTTGGTATGTATCGGGATTTCAATCCACGCGCCCGCATGGGGCGCGACCTGGTCTGATGTTAGATCGCGTCCATCGTAGATCCTATTTCAATCCACGCGCCCGCATGGGGCGCGACTTTTTAGAGACATCCCCTTTCTCCCAAAGGGGATATTTCAATCCACGCGCCCGCATGGGGCGCGACTGTCTACGTCCGTCGCCATCGCCACGGAATAGATTTCAATCCACGCGCCCGCATGGGGCGCGACTATCTTTGCGGTACTTATCCCATCGGAGTAGAGCAATTTCAATCCACGCGCCCGCATGGGGCGCGACCTTTTTGGTATGACCGCCGCAGGACATGCCGTAAATTTCAATCCACGCGCCCGCATGGGGCGCGACACAGGGTTTCAATTTTATCTTCGCTTTTATAGAATTTCAATCCACGCGCCCGCATGGGGCGCGACTCAAGGGGTTTAGGACTGACGTATACCAAATTAAATTTCAATCCACGCGCCCGCATGGGGCGCGACTCGCTAACAGGCATGAGGGGGAGGGCAATTATCATTTCAATCCACGCGCCCGCATGGGGCGCGACTTTGTAGTGATATGCGCATCGGAAGTTGCTTTTATATTTCAATCCACGCGCCCGCATGGGGCGCGACGGAGTCATGTGAGAATGGAGGTGATGCCAGATAATTTCAATCCACGCGCCCGCATGGGGCGCGACCGCAAAATGTAGGTGTTGCACATTATTTTCATCTACATTTTGCGTCATGGCAAATTAGCCCCACTGGCTAATACCATTGCACTCACATAAATCAGGTCATAAACACCTAATTTATGGTGCGAACCTACGAAAGAATTTATGTAAGCTTAACGTTCGCACCAAAACTATAAAATCAACTCCCCCTCTAACTCTATACTAGGCTTCACACCAATGTGCGTCACCTTATCTCTATATGAATTTCCAAGGCAATAAAATCTTAAGCTATCCTTGCTCGGGTCAATTATGTTCTTCAACTCATCCTGTAGCTTAATAAATTGTCCCCAATCCAGATTGCATTCAAAAACTGAATTTTGCACACGTTGCCCATGAGCAACACATTTCTTGGCAACTTTGTTCAATCGCTTTCTACCTTCAGATGTTTCTGTTGAAACATCATACGTCAATAAAACTAACAATGTTATTACTCCTACTTCCACAAAAATGGTGGATAAGCATCTAAATCACCCCGGATAGTGCGTGCTAAAAGCAACGCCTGTACGTGTGGTATCATGCCCCACTCCAGCTTATCCTTTAGAAACGGATGAGTTATTGTTTCTTTTTTTCGCCTCTGCCAAGTGGATAGAAAAGTTTTTCTCGCTCCATCTGACAAAATCACTGCACCTGACCCCTGAGTTTCAAAATCCGACGGTACTATCTCATTTCGGTTAATCAGTGACAATACAAAACGATCTGAAAAGTGAGGTCGCAACTCTTCCATCAAATCTAATGCCAGCGACGCTCTTCCTGGTCTGTCTACATGCATAAAGCCAACATAACTGTCCAGTCCTGCACATTCCAGTGCATGCCTACACTCACTTGCAAGTAATGTGTACGCAAATGAAAGCATTGCATTAACAGGATCTGTAGGAGGTCTGCGCTTCCTAGTTGTGTAAACAAAGTCTTCTTTGTTTTTTAATATCAGTTCATCAAATGCGTTGAAATATGATTGAGCCGCATTTCCCTCTATCGCACGGAGTGATGCAACATTTTTGCATTCAAGCACGTTTTTAATATTTTCACTAATATGTGAGCTTTCACTTTTTAGCAAATCCGTAGAAACTCGTAACGAATGGTCTCGTAGTGTACGCTCCAAAACCCATTTTTGATTATGGAGTTTACCAAACACAAAACTCTTTGCATAACAAAGGCTTCTAGACAAATCATCTGATACACGATATTGCTCTTTCCGAAGTAACACATTTCCTTTTGATTCACCATAAAAAGAACCTATAAATTTACCGTGCTCACTTAGGAAGCTTACAGTAATGTTTCTTTTTGCACATTCACCCATCAATTGGGGCGTTGCACCAAAATAGTTGAATAATACTAAACTTTCCAAATTTAATAATGGAACCCTAAGTAACACTTCTTTATCCTTTTTCACACAGACATTTTCATTCTCGAGATTCACAAAAACATCAGGTAGCGTAACATATAGTGTATTCAAAAGTTTTTTCATTTTATATTGTCCTCTAAATATTTACGAACGGAGCTTTCAGATTTCTCACATAATTTTGGTAAACACAAATTCTTGAGACTACAACTTGAGCAAAATTTACCTGTTTTTGATTTCGGAGTATGCTTTTTAGAAAATAACTCGTGCATCGATTTAACCACAACTTCAAGCTTCCTCCTCAGCTCCGCAGAAAACTCAACTATTTCTCTTCTGCGTGGTTCTCCATAAAACAGTGCGCCTTTCTTTATTTCACAACACAACATTTCCTCCAAACAAGCGGCTTGAGCACATAATTGAAGTCTGTCGCAATCATCAACCTTGCTTTTGCCTCGCTTATATTCAACTGGGTATGGACTCCACAAGTCCTCGTAATTTTTTAGAGGTATCCCGTTTTTTGATTTATGAAACTCAACAACATCACACACACCGGAAATCCCTAGTCTACTTGACGACACTTTCAAAGAGCGGAAAATAATTACGTCACCTCTCTTCTCTATTGTGTCACCATCGTGAGTTTTATTGTGAAAAACTCTGCCTGCAGCGGTAAAGTAGTTTTCTTGCCATAGATTTTCAATGTGAATCAAAGCCCACTGTCTAGGACAAAATGCGTAGTGTTGTATCCCGGATAGCAATAAATATTCGTCCTCTGTATAATTTTGCATGGTTATGGCTATTCCTTTCACTAAGTTCAATCACAAAACAAGCATG
>WQWL01000170.1 GCA_009785345.1 Oscillospiraceae bacterium | reverse complement strand
GTCAAAGTCTGGTGCCTTACCGCTTGGCGACAGCCCATCATGGGGTGGATAATGGGATTTGAACCCACGACCCCTGGAACCACAATCCAGTGCTCTAACCAACTGAGCTATACCCACCGCGAAATTTCGCGAAACTTAAAGGATTGTAACATATACTGCTCAACTTCGCAATACTTTTTTAGAACATTTCTCTTTCATTTCTTCTAACAAACACTAATTTGTCTACATAGCACAACATTTGACCGATGTTTCTGCATATGTTATTATTAGTTGCCATTGGAATTAAATTGTTCGATAATAGTTATGCGGTATTTTTTCAAGATTTGCTCAAAACCCTAAACAGAAAAAATCACACTAAAATTCCACTCCTCTTCTTGCGCTAGTCCCCTCATCGTACGGATGCTTATGCTTAACCATCTCTGTAACATAATCTGCTCGTTCTAATAAAAATGCACCTGGATTATGCCCCGTTATCACCAATTCTAATGAGCTCGGCTTATTAAATATCAAATTTTTAAACATCCCATCATCAAGCACCTCAAGCCTGTGTGCATCAATGACCTCGTCAAGGACTAACATATCGCACTGTCCAATTTCTATAAGTTCAAGTGCATTCTTAAAGCCATCGTCCTGTGATGCTTTTGTCTCTTGAACTTCCTCAGCACTCATTTCGTGAATGAACTTTCCGCCTGCCGGAATTCCTCGAAAAAGTGTAATATTCGGCAGTTGTGATATTGAATCATGTTCTCCACATGCCCAGTTTTTTAGAAACTGTACAATCACAACCTTCTTCCCGCAACCAGCAGCTCTAATCGCAAGACCCAGTGCAGCGGTGGTTTTGCCTTTACCATCACCAAAGTATACATGCATTAATCCATTTTCACTCATTACATTCTCACTTTTAGAAAGGAATATTTATTAATATGCTATCATTTGAAGACATCAAAAACAATGAAGAAATTAAAACCTACATCACCAAGGCTGATGAATCCCTTTGCGCACTCGGGTTTACTGAGCACAGCTTTGCTCATGTAACGCGGACTGCTGAGGATGCAGGCTACATCCTGAGAACGCTCGGCTATTCCGAACGCGAAGTTGCACTTGCACAGATTTCCGGATATTTGCATGATATTGGTAATCTGGTAAACAGAAAAAACCATTCACTCTCTGGTGCAGTTATGGCGTTTCGTATTCTCGACAAGCTTGAATTTGATCCTGCGGAAATAGCCACAATTACAACTGCGATTGGCAACCATGATGAAGGCACTGGCGTCCCGGTAAATCCTGTCAGTGCTGCGTTAATTCTTGCTGACAAATCAGATGTTCGTCGCACACGCGTAAGAAATACGGAGACATCAAGCTTTGATATCCATGACAGAGTTAATTATTCCGTTAAGAAATCAATTCTAAAAATAAACGAAGAACGTACATTAATAAAATTGAAACTAACTGTTGATACTAAATATGGCTCTGTTATGGACTATTTTGAGATTTTTCTTGCACGTATGATTATGTGTCGAAAAGCGGCAGAGAGACTTAATTTAGAGTTTAAATTGATTGTTAACGAGCAGCAGTTGATATAGATTTCATCCTGAACATTGCAACTCTGTAACAAAACGGACGGTTTCCCGTCCGTTTTTGCTCATCTATCTTATGCTTGTTTTAGTGCGTTGATTTTTACGCCCGGTCCCATTGTTGATGCTGTTACACAACTTCTTATGTATTGCCCTTTTGCTGCTGCTGGTTTTGCTTTGTTTACTGCATCTAGCAAAGTTTGGAAGTTGTCAACAAGCTTTTCAGTACCAAATGATACTTTGCCAATCGGGCAATGGATAATATTTGTTTTATCCAGACGATATTCGATTTTACCTGCTTTAATTTCTTCGATTGCTTGTGCAATGTTTGGTGTAACAGTTCCTGCTTTTGGAGTCGGCATAAGACCCTTTGGTCCTAGAACCTTACCCAAACGCCCTACAATACTCATCATATCAGGTGTTGCAACCACTACATCATAATCAAAGAAATTTTCTTTTTGAATACGGTCAACCAAATCTTGTCCACCTGCAAAATCTGCACCTGCATCAATCGCTTCTTGCACACGTTCATCTTTACAGAATACTAATACTCTTGGTGTTTTACCTGTGCCGTGTGGTAGTACTATTGCTCCGCGAACTTGTTGGTCCGCGTGACGCGAGTCTACACCCAATTTAATGTGGAGTTCGACTGTTTCATCAAATTTTGCTTTTGCTGCCTTAATAACAAGATCAAATGCTTCTGCCGGATCATATGCGGCAGTTCTATCTACAAGCTTTGCGCTTTCTTTATAATTCTTTCCTCTAAACATATCTTAACCCTCCGCGACCGTAATGCCCATACTTCGCGCCGTTCCGGCGACCATACTCATTGCAGTATCAATGTTAGCTGCATTGAGGTCAGGCATTTTGATTTCAGCGATCTTGCGGACATCTTCTTTTGAAACCTCGGCAACTTTATTAGTATGTGGTTCACCCGATGCTTTTTCTAGGTTGCAAGCTTTTTTCAGTAATACTGATGCCGGTGGTGTCTTTGTTATAAAAGAGAAGCTGCGATCTGCATAGACTGTAATAACTACGGGAATAATTAGCCCATCGTCATTCTTTGTGCGCTCGTTAAAATCTTTTGTAAATTGTCCAATATTAACACCATGCTGACCAAGCGCTGGTCCAACAGGTGGTGCCGGTGTTGCTTTACCAGCCGGAATTTGGAGTTTTATTACTCCTGCTACTTTTTGTGCCACTTACGTGCACCTCCTAAATATAAATGTGGTGATTGTGTCGGAGCGCTCCATTTCTTATGCGTCGCTCCTCCCACGTGAATCAAAAATCACACTAGCTCACTATTGTTTGCTATGCAACTTTATTCAACTGGTTCAATTTGGTCGAAATCCAAATCTACGGGTGTTTCGCGTCCGAACATTGAAACTATGACGCGTGCTCTGCTCTTGTCATATTCAATTTCTTCAACGTTTCCGAGGAATCCTTCAAGTGGACCATCAACAACTTTGACTGTGCTGCCCACATCAAATCCCACAACAATTTCATGACGTTCGATTCCGAGATTGATTATTTCATCTTCTGATAGCGGAATAGCTTTATTTGCCGAACCGACAAATCCGGTAACTCCACGCACATTGCGCACGAGATGCCAGCTTACGTCATTCATATGCATTTTAATCAGTACATATCCCGGAAAAGTCTTGCGTTCAACTGTTTTGGTTGTATTCTCGTGAATTTCTGTTACCATTTCAGTTGGAATCTTGACTTCAATGATTTGGTCTTGCATTTTACGGTTTTCCGCTGCTTTTTCAATAGTTGCTGCAACGGCATTTTCATAACCTGAGTAAGTATGGACTACATACCAGCTTGCTTCTTCGGACATCAGGCGTTACCCCCCTTGAATTAGCATTGGGATATACGTTGTGATTGCTACGAAAATTTGACCGGCAACATAGTCAAGTGCCCAAACCAAAACTGCTGAACAAGCCATAACAACAAGTGCGATGATAGTATTGTTAACTGTTTGTTTTGGTGTCGGCCAAACGACTTTCTTGAGTTCACTGCGCATTTCACGAAACCACTTCGCAATACGGTTACTACCTTTTACTTTGCGTTTTTTGCTAGTTTTGGCAGTAGTTTTTGTATCCGGTTGATTTGGAGTTTCGAGCTTTTCAATTTTATCTTCTGACATTTTTACTCTCCTCCCATCTATTTCGTTTCGCTGTGCACAGTGTGCTTACGACAGAAGCGACAATACTTATTCATTTCAAGCCGGTCCGGGGTGTTTTTCTTGTTTTTTGTTGTATTGTAGTTTCGTTGTTTGCACTCATTGCATCTTAGGGTTACTTTGATTCTCATTTCGGCACCTCCTTTGTAGAAACACTAAACAATTATTTTTATGTTTAGCACTATAGCCTCCCTGTTTGATTTGACAGAAAATGGTTCAATTTTTGATTTGCTCAATTTTATTAATTGAGACTCGAAAAATGAACCCGTCTGTCGACAGGTAAGGAGGATTATAACACAATGTTTATTTAGTGGTCAATACTTTTATGCGCGTTTTGTTTGATTTCTCTTGATTTTATCTGTTTTTTTTGCATTTTCTCTGGTACAATACTTACATAGTATAACATAAGCAAGAATAATTATAAAGAAGATAGCGAAAGGATGATAGTGAGACGATGGTAAATAAGTACGATGCGCTAAGAGTAAAAGGCGAAATTAATCTTGAATTATATGAATCTCAAGTTATAGAAATAATAAGAGAACAAGTTGGTTCTGATAAAGTATTGCTCGCACTATCCGGAGGCGTTGACTCATCTGTATGTGCTGCACTACTTGAGAAAGCTGTTCCAGGAAAATTGCAGTGTGTTTTTGTAGATCATGGCTTCATGCGAAAAAACGAAGGCGAAACAATTGAAAAGACATTCAAAGGTCGTAATTTGGAACTTGTTTGCATAGATGCAAAAGATCGTTTTCTCGCTCGTCTTGTTGGAGTCACTGATCCTGAAAAAAAACGCAAAATTATTGGTGAAGAGTTTATTCGTGTTTTTGAGGAACATGCTAAGACATTATCTGGTAACTACTATTTAGCACAAGGAACGATTTATGCCGATGTTGTCGAGTCCGGAACTGATGGCGTTGTGAAAATAAAAAGCCATCATAATGTTGGTGGGCTACCCAGCACTATGGATTTCAAAGGTCTTGTCGAGCCTCTACGCGCTCTAAAAAAGCCGGAAGTTCGTATTCTTGGCTGGCACTTAGGTCTTCCTGCTGCACTAACTGAGCGTCAGCCATTCCCCGGTCCCGGGCTTGCTGTACGATGTCTTGGTGAGGTTACAAATGATAAATTAGATGTTCTCAAAGAAGCTGATGCTATTTTTTGCGAGGAAATCGAAAATTCCGATATTCGTCCTAGTCAATATTTTGCCGCTCTGATGGACACACATTCTGTCGGTATTGTAAACGATGCTCGTTCTTATGGTAATGTCGTTGCATTAAGAGCTGTTAAATCAACAGATTTCATGACTGCAGAGTATGTACAGCTGCCCTATGATTTATTGAGTCGTGTTTCAGAGAGAATCACAAGTGAGATTCCCGGAATCACACGTGTGGTGTATGACATTTCAAATAAGCCCCCTTCGACGGTGGAGTGGGAGTAAAGCAATACAAGTCCAAAAAGTCTGAAGCCATATGTGTTTAAAACGGGTGTAGTAAAATCCGTAAACCTTTGATTCTAATGCCCTATTCGTGTATAATATAACATATTAACAATAGGAGGTTTCGCACTATGAATGAATATCGAGTTGAGTTTTCGTGGGACGAAGAAGCAGGC
>WQWL01000169.1 GCA_009785345.1 Oscillospiraceae bacterium | reverse complement strand
CACAACAATTTAGATTAACTCAATACAAACCCAACAAAACCGATTGCCTAAAAAGCAGTCGGTTTTGACTGTTTATTGATAACTGCATATCATGCTGTGAGCGATGTAATAGGCAATACAAATACCTCATGAAAAGCATCCGCCGTTTGGCTTTTATAAGTAATCGGGTTAATTAGTCACTACCTTTCCAAGCTACCAGAATGTGGTTGTCTTGAAGCAAATACTGCTAAAATGGGCAAATATAGTCCGTAAAACATCTATTTGTGAATATTATGTAAACGGTGCGCAAATATTGTTCAGTTTTGCGCATTAATATGATAAATTGACTGTGAATACTTTCACCTAAATTTTACGCATTAATGTGTGCGCAACTATCTCAATACAAGAAAATCGCAAACAAGGGTATATAATCATAAAATAGAGGGTTAAGGAGAAATATGATGGGAACAACATATGGAACACCAAGAACTAAAGGGAGAGAAAGAATCATCGCGATAATAACAGTTGCTATGATGATTGTTTCAATACTATCATTGACAGTATGGGCAGCTGCCGAAGATGCGTACTACACTCCTGTAGTGGAAGCTCCAAGTGAATATGCTCCAAATGAACCTCCTTCGAGTGACACTGAATCAGACACGTCTTCCGAATCTGATGGTGAATATAGCTCTGAACAAGAGAGTAACGAACCTGACTCATCTGTTCCTGATGGAAACACGGATAGTGTCGTAGGCGATGATATAGATGCAGAACTGTCTGATGATAACAGCAGCGATGATT
The DNA here is from genome assembly GCA_009785345.1 of Oscillospiraceae bacterium. GTDB lineage: Bacteria > Bacillota > Clostridia > Oscillospirales > Oscillospiraceae > WRMH01. The sequence continues at coordinate 4,592 of WQWL01000169.1, read as the reverse complement.
ATCAAGGTGATGTCCCATCTAATGCAAACGAATCGGAAGATGAGTACGAATACGGCGATGAAGACTACGAAGAAAAGCTATGCACATGTGAGTGTGAATACTACTGTGATTATGATTGCATATGCGAGTGTGAAGACTGCTATGTCGAAATCGAAGCATTGGCAGACTTTGTAGTGACTGACTGGGATGGTCTTCACGATGTATTCACAAACCTAATGACAACCGATGGTCCATATACTGTAGATGTTGTCGGCAATATTACAATGAGTGCTCAACTTAACATTCCTGTGGGAAGAACTGTAAACCTCGATGGTGGTGGTGTGCTATATCAGCCAACATCATATGCACGTCATTTTTTCGTATATGGCACATTGATTCTAGATGAGATTACACTGAGAGGCGCAGGGGATGCAACTTATCGTGGTGGTATTGCGATTAACGCGAGTGGCGAACTTGTAATGAACGCCGGAAGTATTGTCAGCGGCAACACAAGCTTATCCGGCGGCGGCATTATGGTCAATGGTGGCGAGCTGATTATGAACACCGGAAGTATTATTGAACATAATAGTACATCGTGGTGGGGTGGTGGCATTAGGGTTGATAATGGCGTGTTCACTATGTATGGTGGTCGGATTTCAAACAATGCATCTAATTCTATGGGTGATATAGGCAATGTAGGTTTTGGAGGTGCTATTTTAATAAGAGACAATAGTATCTTTACCATGAATGATGGTGTAATTGAAAATAATAGCTCATCTTTCCTCGGTGGTGGCGTTGCAGGTGTTAATAGCACATTCACTATGAATGGTGGCGCAATCACAGGAAACAATTCGACAGTTGGAGGAGGTGTGATTTTCGAGCTTAGTGATTTTACAATGAATGGAGGCACAATCAGTGGAAATAAGGCAATAGGAAGCACATGGTCATCGGGAGGAGGCGTATATATGCTTCACTACAGTGCATTTGCAATGACTGGAGGCACAATCCATGAAAATATGGCTATGTACAAGGGAGGAGGTGTGTATGCAGAATTAGGCAGCATTTTCACTATGACTGGCGGTATCATTAGTGGAAATAAGGCTCGGTACGGAGGAGGTGTGGAAGTAGCACTTTTTAGTACTTTTACTATGCACGGCGGAACAATCAGTGAGAATGAGGCGCAAGATGGTGGAGGCATATATATTGCTAGTATGTCTGATTTTATCATGAATGGTGGCATGATCAGAAACAATACCTCAAGTAGAAATGGTGGAGGAGTGTTTACAGCTATAATAAACGCATTTACGATGAATGATGGTACAATTAGCGAAAATACTGCACATGAAAACGGTGGTGGCTTATATATTTGGAGACAGGTTGTAGAGACATTTAGTATGACGGGTGGAGCTATAATAAACAATGCGGCTGAGACAGGGGACGGTGGCGGCATTTTTTCTACGATGCACGAAAACTATCCGAATCCACTTACTTCAACTGCATATAACAACTTCAAATTTGAAAACGGTACAGTTTCCGGAAACATTGCCGGAACAGGACGCTATGCCCCGCCTATAAATTACTATGAGCGCGCATTCGGTCATTTGCTGAATAACTATGATATAAACTTCAGAGGCTCACACCGAGTTGAAGCAATCACATTTGATTTAAGCGGTGGCAATGTCGGTGGCAATTCTGGAGACATTGAAGTTTTATTAGAATATAGCATTCAATTAGGAATATTAAATATACCCGTTCCTGAACGCTTCGGCTATAGCCTTATAGGCTGGCTCTATGAAGACGAATTATTAACAACTGCTCAAGTTGCGGAAAGAGTTATCGATAGATCATTAACGTTTGTAGCACAATGGGAAGAGATAGAGCAAACAATTTCTTATTATGAGTATAGAAATATTTCTATCTATTATTATCTTGAAGGTTACGGGTACTTAGTTAACGATACGGTTAACAATGTGATAGGACGTGAGTATGTTCGCAGAGCAGGCACTATTTTTTCTCTAGCTCATATTGTGGATAGAAATGAACTTGCTAGTGACAACGATTATGTATTTGAAAGCTGGGGAGTTTATGTAGACGGGATGCGAGATGATACATACATTATAGACAAAAGTATAAATCAATTGCGAGGTTCGTTTATAGTACCTATGTCGTCGAATGACAAGACTGCTTCAATAAGTCTTGTTGCAGTATGGTCAATTTATGAAGCACAAGAAAACGGTAATGGTGACAGTAGCAATAATAATGATGTTGGCGAAAATGGCAACAATGATAACGGCGCAACTACACCTGAAAATGAAGATGACCCTCGGCAGAAGGGACTCCCACAAACCGGAGTAGAGGGCAATGCGCTTTTATGGTCAACGTTGTTGACATTAGTTTTCATTATTTGCCTATACACTACATCAAAAATCAGGAATATTAGGCAAAAAGGCAGTTTAAGTAGATAGCGAGTAAAATTAAAAATGAAAAGAAATGGAGTAGTAAAGTTTATGAATGGCAGAATTAGAAGATGTGTTGGTTTGACATTAATTGTTTGTATGCTTTTAGCAAGTTTCCCGATTACGTTTGCATACAATTCAGCTGATTCAGGATGCGAATGGAGATACGGCAACGCAGAGGTGGCAAGATTGATTGCGGATAATTGGTGTGACGGGTTTGTGGGAGAGATTATACTCACAATAGGCGATCCATATATGCAGATTGATGGAATTTCATACCCTGTTGATCCGATTGGTGGACTACTTCCTATAATAAAGAATGATGAAATACTTCTTCCTGTGTCTGCTCTTATAGAAGAAACCGGAGGGCATCTTGAAGTCGATGCGATGTCGCAAAATATCAAGATTGAATATGACCGCGTTTTCGAACTGACAGCAGATGAATATTACATATGTATTGATGGTGAACTGCAGCATGACTTAGACATTGCGCCACTGATAGTAGATGATACCGTTTTATTATCGATATGCACTTTGGAATCAAATTTTGGATTTGAAGTTTATTTGGATTCAGATGAACAACAAATAACGCTAAGAAGAGACTTTCAAACAAGGCGTCTTATTCTTAAAACGTACGCAGATGTTGATATGCTAAACCTAGGGGTGACAGCTACTGCTATGTTTTCAGAGTATATATTTTTATTACAATTTGAAACTATGTACGAGACACAAGCAGCCTATATGCAACTGTCTGAGTTAGACACTGTTATTTGGGTTGAGTCTGATCTCTTTCTGCCCACACCGATTGTGCCGGACTCATTTGATTTAGAAGCATTTAGTGATGGTCCTAGTACATGGAATGTGGATAGAGTTGGTACAGCGGCATATGCAGGATTTGTGCGTAGCCTTAACCGAACAGATCCAATTGTAGTTGCAGTATTAGACACAGGTGTTGATGTGCATCACCCAATTTTTCAGTTTGAAGATGAGAATGGAAATACAGGAACAAGAATAGTCGACCCATGGTGTATAGTAACTGTCGGTGGAGGTACAAACGTTACAGACTCCGGAATTCATGGGACTTTTGTAGCGGGAGTTGTGGCAGCAAATACACCCGAATTGAATAATGTTAAGATTATGCCAATTAGAATGAGTAGAGATGGATCGACGATGTCTTATGTTGCTCATGGAATCAACACAGCAGTAGCTCGTGGTGCTGATGTTATTAATACAAGTTTTACTCCGCCACCAGGTAATAACTACTCACCTATTGTGAATATTGTTACAAATGATGCTTTGAATAGTGGAGTTGTTGTTGTTGGAATAGCAGGAAATGAAGGCGTGTGTATTGATTTTCGCACTAATGCTCATCTGGGAGTAATACGCGTGTCTGCAACAAACAGTTTTAACGCTCCATCAACATTTAGCAATTTCAGTAGTTCTGGCAGATTAGTACACATTGCAGCACCAGGAGAGGATATTAGAAGCTCTATACCCAGTGGTGGATACACATTTTGGGATGGAACATCATTTGTGGCACCACATGTAGCTGCAGCGGTAGCGATGTATATGCTAGTAAATCCCGGCCTCACCCCGGCACGGATACACGCAAACATGATGACCTATGTCAACATTCCTGTTGGTTGGCAACGAAGATTCGGAACAGGTATATTAGATATGCGAAGAGCAATAGCTGCTCCTATTCCTACCGTCAGCTTTCATTTCTACGGAATAAATTCAAGAAACCAGGTGCGCGTGCCAGTTGAGTTTGGTCGAGCCTTAAACATGGCAAGAGTAACATCAGCCATGGAGCAACTTGAAACTATCTACAATATAGATTCACGCTTTGCACACTGGGGCTGGTTTACAGATAATGCACTAAATGTGTCTGGACGTTATAGTACCGCAAGTAATATTCGGGCAGGACTACGCAGACCGGTAGTTGGTACGAGTGGTTTTGACACAAATCGGATTATAACCCGAGAGATGTTTGAGAGATATGCACAGGATGGAGAGATTCACCTGCACTCTGTGTGGTCGCTCTGGGGCGATGTAGATGATAATGGCAGAGTAGACATAGATGACATTGACTCAATGAGAAGAAACATTTTAGGCTTAGTACCACGCCTTCCTATGAACAGAGCTCCTGGTGATGTT
>WQWL01000168.1 GCA_009785345.1 Oscillospiraceae bacterium | reverse complement strand
TAAATACAGGATTTTTGATTTTTACTTACCGACATGGATTCGCTAACTTACCGACATGGATTCGCTAACTTACCGACATGGATTCGCTAACTTACCGACATGGATTCGCTAACTTACCGACATGGATTCGCTAACTTACCGACATGGATTCGCTAACTTACCGACATATCTTGTTTTTAGTAGGTAATTATGTTAGAATGTTTTATGTAGGAGGTGAATGCTTGCAATGGCAACGCTCAAAAAGAATTATCTTATTCAAAAAAGGAACGTGCTTAATGAAATACGCTCCAACAATATGACATTGCAGGAGTTGCGCTTTTTAAGTATCTATTTAAGCAAAATCAATAAAAGCAAGCCGGATGAAACAAGGGCAGTGCGATTTCCAATGGCTGACTTTCAAGCCATTATGGAACTTGGTAGTCGTATAAAAATAGATTATATGAAAACTGTTACAGCTAATCTTTTACGCCAAATTGTATCTGTGCGAGATGAGCAGACCGGCGGATATTCTCAGTTTCAACTATTCAAGGAATGTGAGGTTAATCAAGACGATAGTGGCGAATGGTACGTCGAAATAGATGCTCACGACAAAGCCTTACCACTAATGTTTGAGTTTAAGAACAAATATTTTTCTTACCAGTTGTGGAATGCTCTACGCTTACGGAGTTCCAATCAACTGCGTATGTATGAGATTCTGAAACAGTATGAAACGGCAGGGGAACGGATTTTAAGCGTAGAAGATTTGAGAAACCTTATAGGGATAGGAAAAGACGAGTACCCACGGTACAACGATTTTAAGAACCGTGTGCTTGATGCTTGCCAACAGGCATTAGAAGAACACACCGATATAAAATTTACTTATGAGCCGTATGGCAAAAAGGGCAAAGGCGGCAAGGTGCTTTCCCTTAAATTTACTATCGAAAAAAATAAAGACTACACCGACCAGCTGACCCTCGATATGTTTATCGAATACAACAGTCAAAATGTTGACGATGTTTCCGATGCGGACGAAGAAGAAAAAAATCCATACCAAGAACGCATAGAATTTTTTATGGAAGCCTGCAACGGTGAGTTTTCATTTGATGAGGTGGTAGTCCTACAAGACAAAATGCGTGATTCCATTTCAAAAGCCCAATATCTCGACCAAATATATTGCTATCACTACATCAACAACAGATACAAGTATATGGAGTTACAGAACAAACAACGAAAAATATCAAAGCGTTTTGGTTACATGAAAAGTCTAATGGATAAGGAGATATAATTCATGAAAACCATTAGGCAAATTGCAGATGAAATAGGGGTATCAAAGCAAGCTATTTTCTACAGGATAAAGCGGCCGCCACTGTCAAACGATTTACAGTCTTTGACGACAAAACTTGACGGTGTTTTGATGGTATCGTTTGACGGTGAAACGCTTATAAAACAAGCATTTTCCATTGATGCCGTCAAAGCCTTTGGCGACAAAGAGCCGTCAAAAGAAAACACTTCTTTTGACGGTGATATTATTAAATTATTGCAGGATAATATCGCAATTTTACAATCTCAACTTGAAGTGAAAGACAGGCAGATTGAAGAATTGACAGCCACTGTCCGTACTCAAGCCGAGAGCATCAGCGCAGACCGTAAAAATGAATTGGCTGGAACGCTCATAGATGGACAGCGAAAGTTTTTGGATGGGGAAGTCGCCTCAAAAAAGTGGTGGCAGTTTTGGAAATAATTCTATAAAATGAAATTGCAATGCAATATGAATAAATACATTGACATTGCACACGATAGGCACTACTATATAATTATAAAATATGAAAGGCGGTTATATTATGGCGCAAACTAATCTGACAGTCCGTATTGACGAGGATATAAAGCGTGAAGCAGAGTTTTTGTTTGGCAAAATAGGCTTGAACATGTCATCGGCTATCAATGTATTTTTTCGTCAAGCTGTTCGGGAACAGGCAATTCCATTTGAGTTAAAGCCTTATGATGATTATTATTCGGGGCAACGGTTGCAACGCATACTAAACTCCAAAGCACAAGCAGAGAGGGGAGAAATAATAACAAAGACCCTTGCTGAACTGGAGGCTATGGCGAATGAATGATAAATTAGGCTTCTCCCTTGACGGTTGGGATGATTATGTTTCATGGCAAACAGGAGATAAGAGGACACTCAAAAAAATCAACAGTCTAATAGCTGATATAGTCCGAAATGGATATGAGGGCATTGGACACCCGGAGCCGCTAAAGGGTGATTTGTCGGGATATTGGAGCCGTGAGATAGACAAGAAAAATCGTATTGTATATAGGATTTTTGATGATGGTAAAATCGAGATAATTCACTGTGGCGGTCATTATGATGATAAGTAATTAACGCGAACAAAATTTATATTATCGGAGGAAATATCAATGTCTGGAAGGCTAATTGAGAGTGCCATCAAAGAAAAACTTACTGGTGAAAAACAAAAAAATGCATTGGATTTTATCGCTTCCATGCAGGAGAATGGATTTTCATTTAATGGGTGGTCTGATGGTGATAGCGAAGGGTGGGACCCCACTTATAACGGCAAGGGTTTTGGTTGTGTACTTGTTCATGATGATTTTATGTTTTTCATAGGTCTTGCGTGGGATTTTGGATGTAGCGATATAGAAGTAGATGACGAGTTAAAAGAGTTTGCTTGGTCGTCTACGACTATTTGCCCACAATCGCCATGTAAACCGCCGTACTGTCAAGGCGAAAATCACAGTAAAAACCGTTGGCAGATTTTTGGAAAACAATACGAAAGCACTTGTCATTCACCTTTGCAATTCATTGACCCTGATTCTAAAACGTTGGATAATATATTAAAGTTGCTTTTAGCGACTAAATAAGCTAGGAGCATTATACGTACCTAATAAGCATTATGCGAAAGACAGAAGGGATAAAGCTATTATGGAAATTAAAGACGTTCTTGAAAAGAACCTCAAAGACAAAGCATTATCAAGCGCTTTGGAAATTGTCGATTATCTAACCGAAAAAGGTTTAGTACCGATTAAAGAATGGGCTACGGGTTTCCGATTTGTAAAAAACGAAAAGTCGCCTTGTTTAATGGTAATCAATAACGGAAATTGGTTTTTATGCGATGTACCTGTTGTTTCCGAGCCGGAATGGGGCTCATTGAGCAATGACTTGAAGGCTTTTATCGTTGCGAACATTAAGATATGCAATGTCCACCAAGGCAACCCCTGTGGTTGCGGCAGTGAGCCGGGTACAACCAAAACTATTTTCGGCAAAGAATATAATAACGTTTGCACTTCGGAAATTCAGTTTTTCAATTTCACACCTGCTGTCTTGGATAAAATTAAAGAACTCATTGAATGGTGGTTAATTAACATCGGCAATTAATACACCATATAAAACAAGCATTTTCTTCAGCCTTGCTCCTGCTCTTTGGATGAGGCCGGGGTGTGGGGCAGCGCCCCACGGTTTTGTTCTTAAAACTTCCAAACACCACATACTAGCGCAGGCGTTCCAACCGATAAAATGAGCGAAGCGAAAATGGGGTGCAGGTGATTTTCCTGCTCCCCGTTTTCGGCGTAGCCGTTTTATCGGTTGGACAAAATTTGTCAAGGGTTTAAGGGTGGAGATTTTTTTTGCTTTCTTTGCAAAAAAATACTACCCGGCCATTGACAAATTTTGAGCCGGCGCGGACGGATGGACGAGGGTGTTCGGCTTTCGGTTTTTGTTTTTTAGCCCCCGGCAGGGCGCAGGACTTACAACGTAAGTCATACTGTGTTATGACTTGGCTTGCAAATCGCTCCAAAATCTGCTATGATATGCAGATAGGGGGTGATTTTTTGGCCTATCAAATTATCCGAGTAGCCGGATATAAAAACGGCGCAAAAGGGCAAAAAGGGTTTGGTGGTATTCAAATCCATGACCAACGAGAAAAAGATGTCAGCCACACGAATGAGGATATTGATTGGGAGCGAACTCACCAAAATTATGACTTGCATAACAGCAATACCAAAATCAATTTTGCTGAAAAGATAAACGAGCGTGTTGCTTCACTTAACTTGAAAAAGGCACTTCGGAAAGATGCGAATGTCATGGCTCAACTTTTTATCTCTGCAAGTCCAGAATGGTTTGGTGAAGTTGGCGAGCAGACCCAAAGGCGATATTTGAAGATGCTTATAAATGGGTTTGTGAAAGATACGGATTAGAAAATATTATTTCTGCAACGGTTCACATGGACGAGGCAACGCCTCATATGCATATCAACCTTGTGCCGGTTGTAAATGACAAAGTTTGTTATGCTGACCTATTCACTGAAAAGCCACAAAAAAGCCGTGGCGGAGATGGTAAGCAATTAACCGCTTTGCATGATGATTTCTATAAGCACAATCAAGATAATGGCTATGACTTAGAACGTGGGGAGCTGCAAAGCGTTACAGGCAAGAAAGAGCATTTGTCTGTACTGGATTTCAAAAAGCAGGAACGGACAAAAGAAGTTGGGGAACTGGAGGCCAAAAAAGAGCAGACTGCCGAGAGCGTGTTAGAATTGCAAAATACGGCTCATCAGCTTCAAGGTGATATAAAATTACTTGAAGATGAAAAGAAACGCTTGGAGGGGCTTAAAAACGATTTACAGGGGCAAATAAAAACTGCTCAGGACGAGTTGGGCAAATTGGACGGCAAAATATTAACCAAGCACGGTATTGATAAAATATCCGAGAATAAAAAAGTCAGTCGTGGAATTTTTGGTAAAGACGATATGGCAACCCTGCCAGATGCGGATTTTAATAGCCTTGTTAGAACAGCTTTAGCATCACCGAGGGTTGAAACTTCCGAGGAAAATAAAAGGCTCAAAGCCGAAAACGAAGCCATCAAAAAAGAGGCGGCAAAGGTTCAACCGTTAGCACTTGAACTGGAACGCACTCGAAAAGCAGTAAATAGCAAGGATGGAAAAATTAGTGAGTTAAGCGAAAGCCTTGATAAGCAGGAGCGCAGGGCAGAGTATTGGATAACGAAAGCCAATACATCAGAAACAAATTATAGTCGTGTACTTCGGGAGCTGAATGACTTAAAAGGCCGAGGAAAAAATCGTGGTCTTGATAGAGATTAAAACATCCATTATTTGGGTGTTTTTTATTTTCTTTTTTTGATTTTTTCTCTAAAACGAACTGACAAACTCTCCCTTGTTTGTTAGCTTGTTTTAATACTTGTTTTTAATACTTGTTTTAATACTTGTTTTCGGCTCAAAATTGAGCCAAGCGGCGATACCTTCAAAGGTGCATAAATACAGGATTTTTGATTTTTACTTACCGACATGGATTCGCTAACTTACCGACATGGATTCGCTAACTTACCGACATGGATTCGCTAACTTACCGACATGGATTCGCTAACTTACCGACAT
>WQWL01000167.1 GCA_009785345.1 Oscillospiraceae bacterium | reverse complement strand
GGATACATTCTGTCGTAATACTTAAAGGATTTGAGGTTTACAGAGGATGCCCCCTTGTCGAGCAATAAGAACCCAAAGTTTCTTGCAACCGCCGCATCAATCGGCTTGTCAAACAAAATCCACAAGTGAGCCCCTCGTCCGGAACGAGAGCGTTCAACAAGTGCATCAATTCCATTTTCTTTGCAAATTAGCCGCAGTGCCTCAACTTCGTCATGCCACTCATTGTTGCTATTCGCAAAATCATTTTCTTCACCGCCTTTTTCATGATTATCAAAGTCAAACACGATAAATCGGCATGTACCATCGTTATGTAGCGGATACACGCCAATTACATCAGTTCCATCGTCTCTAAAGCCATTTAAATGCGACAAAATAATGTTAGGAGTAAGTCTGACCCACGACTTCAAATCACAATCTTCACAGTATTTCTTTTGCCCTTGTTTCTTCGGGCATACATCTTTCCAGCGGTTTTCGCATTGCGGAAAGTACGCACCTTTTCCGGATCTTTTTGCAAAAACATCCTGCCTCCCCCAAAACATTGAGAAAAATCTATTAGCTATTTTATGATTTAGTTCATATGCGTTTATCCGGTTGCTTTGGCCGGCATCATATTCTACAGATTCTGTGGGGTCATAATCGAAATATTCATTAAACGCATACGGAATATCTGCTTTATTCAAGAGTGTTTTTAAATATTGATTTTCTTTTTCAAGTCTGCGAAATAACTCTCTCAGATTATCAATATTATATGCTTCCAGATTCATAACTCAACATATCCGTTCATACTTTTTAGTGAAATCGGTACAACTTTGGAGCAACTTATTTCCGCAAGCCGTTTTGCATAACAGAATAGTCCCGCAGCTATCGCTCTACCACAATCCACGCACCATTTTTCTTAGCTCCCTCACGATCCAATTTTCCACTAAACTTTAACTCAGCTATAGCCCCTTGAACTGTCCTTCGCGATTTCCCTATCGCTTCAGCGATTTCGACTTGCGTTGCTCGTGGGTGCGTGGCTAAGTACAATAATATTGCATCTTCTGTTAAAGCGCAATCATTGTCGCTGCGCTTTAAATTGCGCTTTAAATTGCGCTTTATTTGCGCTTTATCTCTACCAACCTCATATGAGTAATTGTCATCAAGCGGCACAATAATCCGAAATACATCCCCATCAATTAACTCAGGGGTTTTGCCGGAGTATCTCGGAACATAATGATGCAATCGCCTCACACCGGAACCAAGCTCATCTGCAAGCCATATGTTGCGAAAAAAGGATGCAATGCTTGGATTCTTTGATTCAGGCTCAATGTTTTCCGGCATAATGGCATCGCCTGTAACGGCACGATTAGCATTCTCAACATACATTCTGTCCTTTTCAATCACAAACTTTGCATAAAACGAGCTTGTAAATTCACGATGAATCAGTGTATTCGCAAGCATTTCACGAGCAATTATCCCCCGCAAGCTCACCCTTGTGTTGCCTTCAAGATAAAACTTATCTAATAAATGTTTCTCTGCAAACAAGATTAGCTGATCGAAGCTTTCAATTAAGTTCGTCTTAATAATCACTCTGTCGTCATAGCGTTCAACATTGACCTTCCGCAACAGCGCATCTGTGCGGTACGCCGGACTGACCGCTTGAATAGTATCGTCTTTGCCAAGCAACATAACTGCGGCCAAGTTGTAACCTTTCTTTCCGGTTTCTTTATCTTCACCGTATAGCCCGGCACTTCTCAGAAGTTCCTTGTCACCCATTTTTTCCCATTCGTGATTTGGAACACGATTAAGTGCCATTCGGCGCACTCTCGGCAACAAATCCATTCGCAGGTCAGCTTCCGTAACATATGGATAGACCTTCTTCTCCGTAAAAATTCTTTGTTTGCGAATGTACATCTGGGCAATTTGTCCGGTGGCAGAAACTTTTACGTCAGAATCGTTTACCCGATCGAAGATTGTTTTCTTGTATCTATGAACTTCCGAACTTGGGGGCACACGGATTCGTATTATTGTCTGCCCCTCATATTCCATTATTTCCGGAGAAAGGTAAATGGTTGGCGACATGACATCGGGATTGCTTATCATGCTTATGAAGTTCTTAATCATTTCCGGTGCTGCAGTTTTCGACAAGCCGTGTACAAAGCCGTCATCATCAACACCCAAGAATATGTCACCGCCGAAACGGTTAAGGAACGAGCATACTGACTCGTAAGTATCGGATTCGATGCCTTTCGAGCATTGCTTGAACTCAACTGCTACTGTTTCGCCTATGGCGAATATTTGTTTTAATCTTTCTGTATTCATATTCACCTACATTGTTCTCAAGAATTCTTCCGATATTACTCTGATTTCAAGCCAAATAACATGTTAATTGCAAAATGGGATTATATCAGATTATCGTAAAGAAGTGTAGTCCAAGACAATCGTTTAACAAGCATCTATTTACCCTTTCCAAATTCGGTCTGAAATATATCGTTGTTCGATGGTCTTTCCCTTGACCCTTTATATTTTGATGTGATTAATCCCCGCTACGCCGTCCTTTAAGGGTGAGCAACGCACGCTTGCTCTGACCTCCGAATATCTTGCTATTTAATCGGTCAAGTTCATGTGATTTAATGGCTGAATGCTTTAGCACATGGACTCTAGAGATTCGCCTTATAAGATATTTTTGCAAAACATCTTGATTTGATTCATACAGTGTGGTCGCTTTCTCGATGAATTTACTTGTATTACCCAATTGCTCATACATTATAAGTTTCTGTATACGTTGCTGAGTTGTAGCAACACTATATTCACCAAGATGGTCAATTGTGTTTGAATCAACACAATTGAACGCAATGTTATCATAGATGCCAAGTGAAAGCGACCACGCGCTCATCAATAATAGTGTTCTAGCCTTATCCTCTTCAATTGTTGGGGTATCAAAGTGCTGTTGCATAAGCTTCGTTAACTTTCCCACTAACTCATCAAAGTGTTCATTCGCCGGAGAAAATATGGCATACAAAATCTTATTTGGTAATGTATATATTTTATTTATAATCTCTCGTTTATCATCTACTTCCATTACACCTTTCAATGAGATAAGAGATTTTGCAATTATATTTACACAGCTCAACGCTCGCCTATTCTTATATTCAGGCAAATCTGCATCCTCAGATTGGTAGTCATAGATATTACGGTATTGAACTATTGCTTCTGCTTGCTCTTTTTCGGCAACCTCAATTTGCCTGTTCGCTTTCTCATGATCTGACTTTTGTGGCATTTTAACATCTGCGCTAAATGGATGCCGGAGAAATAATGCTGCATCCTTATCATCTACATTCAGTTCCGGAATGTCTCTGAGCAATTCATCTGCCTGCTCTACGAAATGCATTATTAGTTTTACGTTACTTCTTAAATACGACAGAAAAAGGACTATTGTGCCATTGATTCCGAAACATATATCTCTCAAAATTATGTTAAGGTCATTCAAATCAGTGGGATTTCGTTCAATGTTACGGCTGATACATCGAGCAACAAAATATGCGAGAACATTTTTATCTTTGAACCTATAGTTCAAGCTATCAGTTTGGGCAAAAATCTTTGCTTCTAATATATCGTTGACAAAATCAGAAGCGACGACACGCTCGCCATATCGTTCGTTATATTTTTTAATTCTGCACTTTATCTCATCGCTTGAAAGTTCGATTTTTTTGTTAAAGTGCATGAAATGTGCAAGCTCGTCCAACACCAGTCTATAAATATCCACATTGCTCTTATTTGTCGCATCAGCTATTGTGCGAATAATATCACTTTCAAATATTGCACCAAATACTGAGTCTTTATTATGTACAACCTTATTTCCACTCAAGTAAAAGGTAAGAAACTTAAGAACAAATTCTGGCGACAACGAAAATATTCCACCGTCTTGCATAATAATCTGGTCAATCGTGTTGGCTATTTCTTCAGATTCTGCTTCGCTTATGCCTTTCAAACTACAGACTTTTTTTACGAGTTCTGTTCGCTTACCCCTGTACATGGGTTGCATGTTGTAAATTGAAAATTCAGACCGTTGAATGTCCTGTTCTGCTTGTTTCAGCAAATCAGCACTCGCTTTCGTGTCAGTTGTAATAATTATGACCCCAAATTCGTCAGACAAGTACTTAATTAAAAGTTCGCGATTTTTCTCATACTTAATCATCTCTACATCATCAACAAGAACTAATTTTCTAGAAACATCAAGTTGCCGATATCTGTCCCAGTCTGCGGCTTGAGTACTATACTGGTTTTCAAATAGCTGCTTTACAAGTTTATCAATTTTCGAGTCAACTTTGAGGGTGTTTCCAATTATTAACGGAACAAAGCCTTTCTCTAAAGATCGAAAAAAAAGATACTTCAACAAGCTCGTTTTCCCAGACCGATCGTCTCCTCTAATACAGATACACCGAGAGTCTCTCAATGTTTCAAAAAAAGACTCCACTGAAGATACTGCCGCTCTAGTTTCAGCGTTACTGTCTTTTGGAATCAATTTGGGGAAGGTGTAGAAATCCACAAACTTTTCTGTTTCACTTATTTCATATTCATCACTTAGTAGATTATCTACAAATTCCTGAGATGGTCTAAGTGATAGATGCTTTCTATTTATCATTTGATTTATCGTTTCACTTTGAGTTATAAACATGCTTTCCTTCGTGTCCCACTGGTATGTATAAACACTCAACTCGCATTTTTCAAGATCAAGCAAAACAACATTAAACTCTGCCTGCGTTCCACTAACAGAGAACTCTCCGTTTCTTATAGTCCGCAAATCCTGAATCGCGTTTTTTTCAATACGCACATTTGTCGATTTGTGTTCATGTCCTTGAAAAACTATTTCGCAATTTTTGTATAAAGTCTCTTCCAGCTTGCTTTTTGTGTCCTCGCAAAACCACTCAGTACTGTGGTGCATAATCGCGATATTAATGTACACATTGTCTTGCCGTTCAATTTTAGATATTGCATCGTGTGGAATATGGTGCAGACGCTTATCGTCAGCACTTGTTGAAGAAAATGGTGCCGTGTTTAACAAGTTGATTTGTATTTTGTAGTTTCCAAAATTTAATAGCTGTCGGTCTATATTTCTACAATTGTTTTTGAAACAGTGCTTTGTGACCGAATATTCAAAAAATGAATTTAACTTGGAAAGTTCGTCATCATAATTTTTATCTCTGTCATTTTTGATTAGCGGCTCAATATCTGAAAAAGAGCGCTTATTTCCACCCAAGTCAATATCGTGATTTCCGGGAATTACAAAACAGCGGATTAGTTTATCAAATGTTTTACCAATCTCAGTAAAAAATCAAGGATAAAAATGATGAAGATATAACAACCGTTTCAAAAGGTCGCTTGGTTACAGGATACCATAACTCGGCATCAGTTTCGCCATTTTGCAACGCAACTGAAAGTGCGGCGG
>WQWL01000166.1 GCA_009785345.1 Oscillospiraceae bacterium | reverse complement strand
TGCTGGCTTATATATTTTAGAACCCCACTGTAGTTTCAGCACAACTTACTCGTTTTTGTTAAAATGTTTGCCCAAAACTTGCCTGTAACCTCGATTTTCTCCCGTGGTTACAGGCTTTTTCGTTGGTTGATGTTTGTCCAAGTTGTTTGCCGCAGTAGTGCCATTGGCCTTTCAAGGTTTTTTAACGACGGCGAGCGGAACAAGATGCCGTGAGTGTTGTTTGTTGCCCTGACTTCTTGATCCATGTAAAGGACAATACGTCCCTATATCACTGTTCCTATATACACATATCCTGTGCGCATAGGCGCATCCGGTTTTTTCAAAAAGCTGAAATTACTGCTTTCTTCTGCAATGTGGCAAATCGCAATACCCACGTCAATCGCATTGAGTCTGTTGTACACAAACCGTACGAAAGGGTTGGTTTTCTTGCGATAGCAATGAATTTCTCTATTTTGGGCAATAAAATACCAGTTTTGCGCATTATGCGAATTAGGCGCAAGTCTTGCCGCTTCTAATCGCTCATCAACACCTTCACTAATCTCTTCAAGCGCTTTGCGATCCGGTTTCGATGCGAGGTTACGATACAATGGTTCGGCTGGTCTTCCGAAAGACATACAGATCACAAATGGCAGAATCGAGTCTTCTTTTTCCTCTGCTTTTCCGGGTTTTGCTATGCCTAGCCAACATGTTCCGATACCTATTTCGGATAAGAATAGATCCAGTTGTTGTCCGATAAAACCAATATTTTCGTGCGCACCGTCTTTTTTTTCACTTCCGAAAATGAGGTAATAAGGCGCTTTTACATTATACAGACCCTTTGTTGGCTTGTCCGTAATTTCAATGGAGTAGCGTATGTTCGGATAAAGAGGTGTTACGTTTTTAATTTCCGTCCTCAGTGCTTCAAGTGTTGCGTCGTCTAAGGGCGTATGTTCATACGTCCTTATCGATTGCCGTTTCTGAATGATTTCGTTCATTTGCTTTAATCCCTCCCAATGGTGATACAATTGCCGCTTCTTGCGCATCATCTAGCCCTCTTTAATCACAGTTTCAGGCTTAATGAAACGTATTTACAATGCCAACAAATTTGTGTGCATTTTTTAATGATGTCACAAAGGAGATTACGCTCCTACATTATCCATGTTATGGACAATTTTTCCATCGCCATCCCATCCGTCAATTTGGAGCGTGCCGGTTTTGCCTAAAACATACCATCTGGGGAGGGTGATATAGTTGTTGGTGGCAACTTCAACAATCGCAGTAAGACCACTGTCGAATATCATAGTTAAGCGGAAACTGTCATCAACTTCGGGATATGCCATACTGCACATATTACAGTGAATACTGATCACTTTTTCGCTGATCATATGCATGATCTGATCAATGAGGTGAACGCCCCAATCAAGCATCATACCGCTGGTAATATCGCTCACTTGCTCGGCAAACGCTTCTTCAACACGTATAGCAAAACTGCGCTCCCACTGAGAAAATGGCCGGTTGCTTTCTTCCCAACTGAGGTGTGTAATCGCAACACCTTTGTGTATTTTTATGCCCATTGTGGACTGTTTACTCCCACTCCACTCTTACGAGTTTGCGCCCACGTTTTTCGGCTGTTTTCTGGGCTTTTATTATTCGTATTTTCGATTTTTGCACCTCATTTTTGCCGTTTCAAATGCTCTTGGAGTCAAAATGGAGTCACAGAACACACGCTTGTATCAGTATGCTTCATTCTGCAATAAAAGGAAAACCTCTATGAAATCTATTGCGCTACGGCGCAAAAGCCACCCTGCGGCTACCTTACATTTGGTTCGGCTGAAACACCAAGACAACCTTTTCCAAAAGCTCGTCTATCACACCCTGTGGCACACTTTCTACAAAATCAAAACCTCTGGCGTTATAATCTATCGTTACAAGTTGGTCAAGCAACACCGCCCCTGTCGTTTTCGTGCCGTTGAGTTTGATATACAGCGGATAGTTGCGATTAGTGTTACTGATTGGTGCAAACACAGCAATATTGGCTATGTCGCTTATAATCTTGTTGCTAAGACAGATATAAGGGCGATAGCCAGCCTGTTCGTGTCCTTGCTTTGGGTTTAGGTTAATCTTGATAATATCACCTTGTACTGGAACACCGTTTACCATTTTTCGTTCCCCTTTGGCTCACCCAAGTCAACAAGCTCCGTCTGAAACCTGCCGTCGTCATATTCCTTAAAAAGATACTCCAATGTTCCCTGCTTCGGTGTCGGAGCTTTTGTTAAAATAATCCTCTTATCATCGTCAACTTCAAAAAATAGCTTGTCATTAAGGTCTACTTGTGCTTTTCTCAAAATCTCAACAGGCACACGAATACCTTTACTGTTACCCCATTGCGATATAACCGTTGCTTCTTGCATATCATCAGCCCCTTCCAACTATAGTATATCCGAAATGTATATACATTGTCAATGGTGAATTTTAGCGTTGATAATACGCCAAAGAGTGACCATTCGTGTATAAATCGTGCGGTTCTGTCTTGTGCTTGTTTTATGCTATTGCTTCTCATGCCGCTCCCGGTGCGTATGTTTCGTATCACTCGGCTTTGGAATATTGTCCCCACGAACCACAGCCTCAATGACATCGTCTGTTTTTGTTATCAAGGAGATGTGTCTATGTACGAAATAGTCATAACCTCGTTCAAGGATTCTTGATTAAAACAGGTTTGCCCTCCTGTCATGTTCATGTGCCGTCTTCGTAATCTCAAGACATTTTTAGCGTTGACCTCGTTTATAATCAGGGCTTTTAGAAAACACATAACTATCCGCCACATCATGCCAACGTGGGATGTTTAAGCGCACACCATAGTGTTGCTCGTAAGCATCAAGGAACTTAACCATCCACGTTCCGGATCTATCCCGAGTGTCAGGATTTTGATAAACAGTATGGTCTATGGCTGATATGAAATCCTCTAAGGAACTGAACACACTATAATCAACCCGAGATGTGCTGTACCATACAGCCGGCCGGATTTTATGCACGACTTTGTCTTTGATTTGCAGGTTTACCGGCCATTCTTTCATACGTCGGGTAATTTCCCAAACTTTTTTAATCCAAACATCTTGAATAGTCACAACGCCACCATCTGACATAACATATCCGAATATCAGATAATCAACATCAAGCATATAGGGCTTGTTAATGATTTCGTCTGCATACATTCTAAAGTCTGCGATGTCAAAACCCGGAGAGGCATTTCTGTTAAAGGCCTTTACTTCGAGAAGTCCGGAT
This sequence comes from Oscillospiraceae bacterium, assembly GCA_009785345.1. GTDB lineage: Bacteria > Bacillota > Clostridia > Oscillospirales > Oscillospiraceae > WRMH01. Next base: position 2,205 of record WQWL01000166.1, on the reverse strand, counting down.
GTCTTGTCATCAGGATCAAGATAAAAATCAGGTGGCATTTGAGAGTTGTCGCTCAAAGCATATGCAATATTTTTGTGTTCAAGCCACCCTTGCATCCACTCCTGCATGATATTGCCAACAACATCCTTTTGTTTGACGATTATCTCAATATCGCCCAGAAAGAACTTGATCTGGCCTTGCAGTTCTAAAATTTTATCCTCTTTGACGAGCAAATCATAGATTTCGTGAGGGGTTAATTTCATTTGATATCTCCTTCAAATATTCGTCAATTACTCGTTCTGCAACCGCTGTGACAACAGGCACAACAACTGTATTGCCAAGCAAATCATAACCTAATTCACATTCTATATCAAACTTGAAGTCATCAGGAAATCCAAATAGCCGCAGCCCTTCACGCAAAGTCAAACACCGAAGGCCAGCACCATCTACGACAAAAAGGTGCTCCATGTCCATTGCGACTAAAGTCGGCGCAATACCATTTGGGTCCAAAATTTTGCTTATTTCAAATGATTTTTTGCCTGCAACAATATTATAGCCGATAGGGAGCGTGTTGTCTTGAACTCGCTTGTTTCCGATTTTTCTTTTCGGATATTCCATTTTGAGATATTTTTTGTTAACGAGATCTTGAAGCATATCATCAAGAGTGTCGCTTTCATAGAACGAGTGAATATGTTCGAAGGTGAGCGGCATTCCATCCATCCAGTCTATGCCATACTCTTCCGCCCATTTTTTCTTGCGCCGTTCACGCAATATACGGCTCAGCAATTCTCGTTGCTCCTGAGAGGTTGAACCTCGCAACTCAATATCCCAACTGTGTATATTGTTATCACCGCCGCGCTTGTCTTTAATAGCTTTTCCATATAGTGATTTCGGAGAGAAGTGTGAAAGTAATAATTCAACAAACTTACTTGTTCGGCATGGAAGCCCTTGTTCCAGTACACTATTTAGGACGGAATGGTGATTATCGAAACAGTCAATGTTTGGGAATTCTGTTCTTGTACCAACAATGTATATTCTCTTGCGCTCTTGTGGAATGCCAAAGTTTTTGGCATCAAGCACATTCCAAGTTACTTTATATCCCAGATTCCGTAGACTCTCAAGAATTGTCAGAAGTGTTCTACCGATTTTGCTGTGTTTACTCTCTCTATCATGGTTGACAAGCCCTTCAACATTTTCCAATACAAATCCAAATGGTTTTTTTTCTTTCAATATGCGTTCAACATCAAAAAAGAGCGTTCCGCGAGTGTCAAAAAAACCAAGGCGCTTGCCTGCCGACGAAAAAGCTTGACAAGGAAATCCAGCTAGAAGAAAATCAAAGTCTGGAATACTCGATTCATCAATCTGAGTGATATCTCCATAGACTTCATCATCGGGATTGTTTTGTTTTAAAATTTTGACAGCAGAGGGTTTGTTCTCTGAGGTAAATATGCACGTTGTGTTAAGGCCTCTGTTTTGGCAAGCCAACTCGAAACCCTTGCGCATGCCGCCTATGCCTGCGAATAAATCAATAAAGGTGATGTGCTTTGATGTGGTGGGGGGGGGCTTTGGCATTGCCCCTCTCGTTTGGGAAATGTAATTGGATTTGGCAGTGTTGTAAAGTGATTCTTGAATGTTCTCCATTACACTAGCCCTCCGGAATTTTCTAAACGGTGTTCGATTTCCATAACGTCGGAAATGTCGCATTTCAGCGCTGCACAGACCTTCAACATGCTGACCATTGAGACTGGTTCGCCTTTTCCCATTTTGGCTAAAACATTAAAGCTGATTCCGGCACTGTCTTTCAGTGCGGTTCGGTTCATATTTTTATCTATTAACAATTTCCAGAGTTTGTTGTAGTTGATCGACATGTTGTGTCTCCTGGTGTTGTTGAGTGAATTTTTTACAATATACAGTAACATGGCGGTGACGCCAGGTCAAGATAATCTTGCGTTTGCGTGAGGTGCGTGTGGAGTCATCGTTGTTGCAATTATAAAATGTGAATCGTCCAAAAAAACGGACAGCAAGCGCCAGGCAGTGAAAATTAGTGAAAGCTTTCTGTCATCGTTCGATAAGACAGAGAAAATCTCTTCTCGCTTTGATTTCCGTAAGCGCAATATCTAAGGGTATCTCGCCAAGCAAGTGAAATTTTGCTAGAGTTACTACGAACCCTCGAAAAACTAAGCATGTAAATTCGAGAGAAATCGGAGTAAGTAATGATGTATATGA